>JBCDLV010000048.1:0-15356 GCA_038744895.1 Bacteroidota bacterium
CACCGAGGGCTCATCGAACCGATCCCGAGGCCAGACGCGCGCGGCATGGTCGGTCGCCTCGTCGTGGCATCGGTGGCACGGGTAGTACGTGTCGCAACAGGCGAACCGAAAGGCGACGATGTCCGTCGGCCCGTCGTAGTGGGCACATCGCGTCTGGGGATCCACCGCGATGCCTCGAAGCGGAACCGAGAACCTGTCGTCCAGCGCGGGCGCCCGTACCGTTTGCCGGTCGCCAGCGGAGCCGCCGTGTGAGGTCACGCGCCAGCGGCCCGCCGCAGCCCGGCGTACCCGCCGGCCACCAGCCACACCTTGGCGAGGTCCCAGAGCACGAACAGCAGCGCGCCCTTGACGATGGACTCCCACCAGGTCGCATGGTCAGCCGCGACATGGAGCCAGACGACGCCGCAGCTGAAGAGAAGCACGGCGCCTGCTGCGCCCGCCAGGGCGGACGCCAGGAACCCGCGGCGTGCATCCGTCGCCCGGCCGATCAGCAGGGCCACCAGGGGATAGGAGAGCAGGTACCCACCCGTCGCGCCGACGAGGTACTCTGCGCCAGAGGCCCCGCTGGCGAACACCGGCAGCACGAGCCCGACGGCGAGGTAGAGCGCCATCGCGAGGAACCCGTTGCGACCCCCGAGGACGAGCCCCGCTCCGTACACGGCGACCGTCTGAAGCGTGATGGGGACCTCCCACAGGTACACCCGCGCCTGCGCGCCGAGCGCTGCCAGCAGGGCGAACGCGACGATGCCGGCGACCTGCGTCGTGACCGCGGCGTCGGATCGGCGGAGGAGGTCGGCGAGAGGCGATCGTGAGAGGACGGCGCTCTGAGGCATCGGGGCGGTCGAGAGGGGACCGGAAAGTAGCCTCTCCATTCGAGGCGGAGGAACGAGCCCGCTGGCGACCGAGCGATCCCGCTGGCGCAGGCGGATCGCCAGCGGGCTGCGCGACTGTGCGAGCCCTACGCGCCGCGACCTTGGAGGGCGGACTCGGCGGCGCGGAGAAACGCGATGCTGTCGGGGATGGCCTCGTGAGCGCGCGGGCTCTCGCGGCTGAGCTCGACCGTGACGAGCCCCTCGAAGCCGACCTCCGTGAGCGCTTCGAGGACCACTGGCACGTCTACGTCGCCCGTCCCGAACGGCTTGTGCAGGTGCACGCCCCGGTCCATGTCCTCGATGGCGACGGTTCCCAACTGAGAGGCCCGCTGGCGGACGGCCTCGGCGGGATCCTGCTCATCCGTGACCAGCAGGTGGCCCACGTCGAGCGCCAGCCGGAGGCCGGGTGCGGCCTGCGCCAGCCGGTCGTAGTCGGACAGGTGCTCGGTGAGGTGGCCGGGCTCCGGCTCGAAGGAGGCCGTCACGCCTCGCGTCTCGGCGCGCTCGACGAGTGCCGCGACGCCGTCCTCGAGCCACGCCCAGGCCTGCGCCTCCGAGACGCCGTCGCGGACCGGCCCGCTCCAGAACGAGACCGTCTCGCCCTTGCACGCCGCGCACACGTCGAGCGCCCGCGTCAGCACGTCGAGGCGCCGCTGGCGGCCCTCCGGGTCGGGTGACATCAGCGTCGGCTCGTGCTTGCGGCGGGGGTCGAGGAGGAACCGTGCGCCGGTCTCGACTACGAGCCCGAGGCCGCGCGCGCGGAGGCCATCGGCGAGGTGCCACGCCTGGACCTCGTAGTCGTCGGCGGTGACGTCGAGGTGGTGCCAGTCGAGCGTGAGCGCCACGCCGTCGTAGCCCGACTCGGCGATCAGGTCGAGGGCGTCGTCGAGCCGGTGGTGCGCGCAGCCGTTCGTGTTGTAGGCGTAGCGGAGGGGCATCGCTAGGCGCGGGCGCTCTCCGCCCGGAGCCCGACTACGTGCTCGGCAGGCTCGCGGTACATGGCGTAGAGCCCGCCGAGCGCCTCCGCCAGCAGGTCCAGGTGGATCCACGCTGGTCCGCCGAGGGCCGCCTCGCCCTCCGGCGCCAGCGGGACCGACTGCGCCTCCGCTGGCGGACGCCCGATCCCGACGAGGTCGGGGTGGACGAGCGAGTCGCCAGCGCTCGCTCGGTCGAGCAGCCGCCGCAGGTTGCGCGGGCCGATCCGGTGGTATGTCACGGTCTCGACCTCCATGCCTGGCACGATCGTCTTGAGCACCGTGACCTCGCTTCCGGGTGGAGAAAGAGGCACGTAGAACACCTCCAGTCCGGCATCGGCGTAGCGGCTGGCGACGTGGGCGGCTAGGCTCGCCGGGTCGTCGGGGACATTGGCCGTGGGGAGCGAGCCGAACGGGACGCGCTGGGACTCGCGGAACCACGTCCCGGTGAGTCGGCGGAGTTGGGCCTCGGGGTCGAGGCTGGCCCACTCGGCCACGGCAGCGGTCGAGCGGTCCTCCTCCGGCGCCACGCCCTGCTGGCGCACGGCGTCGAGGTAGGCGGCGGGCACATGGCCCTCCAGGTCCGCCAGCGGGCCGTGCGCGAACCGCTTGCGCACCCGGCTGGCGCCGTACTCCAGGAGCGCCTTCTTGAGCGCGCGCTCGCGGTCGGGGTGGGCGCCTTCACCAGCGCCCGTCAGCACCAGCGGGTGCGGCATCGCGCCGAGGTCTCGGTCGCGACCCTGGACGTAGACGACGGGGATGCCGAGCGGCGTCTCGGCCAGCTTGGCCTGGAGCGTGATGCCTCCCTCGCCCTGCACCCGGTCGATCCAGGCACGCGTGTCCGGGTCGGTCACGCCGTCGAGGTCGATCACGACGCCCCGGTCGAAGGCGCGGTAGCCGACCGACGATGCATCGCGCTGCACCAGCTCCAGCATGCCGTGGCTGAGCGCGCGCGCGCGCGAGTCGCCGGCGCCCAGCCCGTTCGTGATCGGCGGGTAGAGCGGGCGGTAGCCTTCGGGCAGGTCGCCATAGTGGGCAGCGGCTTCCTCCAGGAGGATCCAGACCTGGGTGCCGTCGGCACCGGTCCCGGGCGCGAAGCGCGTGGCGCGCACCCACAGCCGCTCCATCTCGGACGTGTACTCCGTCCCGACCGGCAGCCGTAGCGCCAGCGGATCCACCACGGCCTCGCCAGCGGATGTCAACTCGGCGTAGCTCGCCCGGCGCGTCTCTCGCGTCTCGTCGCCCTCGGCGAGACGGGCCACGCTGACGCCCTCCGCCAGCTCGCCCCAGGCGCCGACGCGTGCCCGATCGTCGGTCTCGCCGTAGCCGATCCCGCTCTGGAAGTGGCCGTCCAGCCACGTCGCAGCGGTCCAGACGGGAATGCCGGTCACGTCGAGCGGCGTCAGCGCGAACTCGTAGACCGCGCCCAGGTCGAGGGCGCGGCGGTAGCGGGCGACCGCTGGCGGATCGGGCGGCAGCGGCGGAGCGCCGGACCAGCCGTCGCCGAACGGGCGCGGCGGAGGGATCGGAGGGAAGGCGTCGGACATGAAATCAGAAGGGTCTAGAGCGCAGAGTGGAGGGCCTGCTGGCGGCCTGCCGCGACCGACACGTTGGCGTTCTGGGCCGCGGCGGCGGGCAGCGGGCCGTCCGGGATCTCCACCCAGTCTGCCGTCGGGCGATCCGCCAGCTGGACGTCGAGGAGGTGCATCGCAGCTGCCTTGCCGCCCTCGGGCACCGCCTCCCACGGCGTCACGATTCCGTCGAAGTCGAGCGCGCCGAACGTGTCGCGGTAGCTCCGGGCATCGTCGTGGCTGAGCGGGATGTGCCCGTCGTAGGCCTTGTGCGTCGAGACGTGCGTGGCGCGCCCGTCGGCGTCGAGCTTGAACTTAAAGGCGTCGCCGCAAAACACCAGCTGGCGCGCCTGCCAGTGCAGCACGGTGTGCCCCGGGGTGTGGCCGCCGGTATGGACGAGGCTGAGGCCGTCCGCCAGCGGGGCGCTCGTGCCGAAGGGCCAGCTCACGGCGAGCGCTTGCGCCCACGGCAACTGGTCGTTCTGGACGACGGCCTCGGGGGCGAACCGCTCCGAGACGCGCCACGCGCTGCCGAGCACGTGGGCGTGCGAGAAGGCGAGAAACCGCACGCCGCCTTTCGAAGCCATCCAGTCGAGCGCGGCGTCGTCGGTCCATCCCGCGCCCTCCCAGTGGACGTTCCCGTGCTCGGTCTCGATGAACCACCCGGCCGGGCCGATGCCGATGGCCGGCTCGGCTTCGAGCATCCAAACGCCGTCGAGCACCTCGCGCCACGTCGTCCGGTGGCTGTCGGCAACCTCGGCGGCGCTCAAAAACCGCCAGCCGTCGGCGGGAAGGGGGTGCCGGTAGTCTGTGCAGACCGGGCAGTCGGGTGGCACGTCGAAGTGGCGCTGCCAGAATCCACAGTTCAGGCAGACGAACGGCGTCAGGCGCGGGTCGATGCGTCCCATCAGGTGGCCTCGATCAGTGGGGTGGTCCTTTCCGCCAGCGGGACGTGGGCAGCCGGCTCGGCGGCGGCGGCGTCCAAGAGCCGCATCGTGTGGAGGTCCTGGTCCAGCCCGTGGGGAAACGGCTCGCCCGCGAGGACAGCGTCGGCGAAGGCCTCGACCTGGAGCCGGAAGGGGCTCGCCCGCGTGTCGAATGCGACGGTGCGGCTCTCCGCGCTGGCGGCGTCGATGAGCGAGAGCGATCCGCCCGGCGTCTGGCCCATCGTGTTGATCGCGAGCGCCCGCGCTCGTGTACCCACGACCTCCAACTCGCGCCGCGGAAACGTCTCGGGGCAGTTGTAGGCGACCGACAGGTTGAGCAGCGCTCCGCCGGCGGTCCGCCCGACGAGGGCGCCGCCGTCGTCGACGGCGTAGTCGTGGACGCGGCGCTGAAGCAGCGCGGCGATGTCCGTGATCGGCTCACCGAGGAGCGTCTGCGTGAGGTCGAGGCCGTGCGGCGCGAGGTCGATGAACGCGCCGCCGCCGGCGCGGTCGGGGTCGGCGCGCCAGTTATCGTGTGCGTTACCGTCCGGCGTCCAGTCGGGCCCCGTCCAGCACGCGTAGCGGATGCGAACGGCCGTGACGGTTCCGAGTGCGCCCTCCTCCACCAACTCTCGGAGGCGGACGTGGGCTGGGTGGAACCGCTGGTCGAACGCGGTCCCGAACGTCACGCCCGACCGATGTACGGTCTCCGCCAGCGCCTCGGCTTCCTCGACGGTCCGCGCCAGCGGCTTCTCGCACAGGACCGGACGTCCTGAGCGGGCGATGGCTTCGACCGGTGCGCGGTGCGCGTGGTTGGGCGTGGCGACGTAGACCGCGTCGACGCCGCTGGTGAGCAACTCCCGGAGGCTCTCAGTGCGCGTGAGGTCTACGCCGGGGAGGAACGCCGCCAGCGCGCCAGCGGAGAGGTCGCACGCGGCTACCACGTGGCCATTGCGGCTGGCCTGAATGGCGGGCCCCACGTAGTCGCGGGCTACCCACCCGGTCCCCACGACGCCCCAGCGGAGAGAGTGCGCGCTCATGATCCCGCCGTCGGATGCTCAGCGTGGACTGCTCCGCCAGCGGGGGCGCCTGTGGCCTCGGTCCAGGGTGGGCTCTGGCCGCCTAGCCCGGAGTTCCCGCTGGCGCCGTCACCCCCGACCAGTGGGTCGAGCGGCCACACGCCGGCACGAGCGAGTACGTCTTGCTGGAAGGTCTGGTAGAACCCGTCGTGGCAGATGTCGAGCTGGCCGGCGTCCGTGTTGCGCCCGAGCGCGTCCGCCAGCTGGAAGCGGGCGGATGTCTCGTGCCACTCCATCTCCAGCACCCGGTCGAGCACGTCGGCCGCGTGAAAGGCGCGCGCCTCGGGCGTCTCGAACTGGTCCGCGTGCGTCGTGGCCAGTGCTTCCTCGGTCCGCTGGCGGAGACCGTCGTTGAGGTCGGAGAGGGCGCCCTCCGTGGCCGATGCGGCCATGCGGTTCAGCAGGTCGTCACCGATCAGGACGTCGCCTGCGTAGCCTGCGTCGGGGAGCGACACATTGAACAGGTGATGCGTGAGCCCCGTCAGGAACACCCGCGATGGGTCGGCACCGAACGCGGGCGCCAGCAGGACGCCGAACACGGCGACGGCAGCGCAGTGATCGGCGTGGCTCTCGGACGGCTCCAGCACGCGGCGCGGCAGGCCCGGGTGCGTCGCCCCAGCGCGCGGCTGACGCACGAGGGCGTCGACGAACGGAGGCGGGTTGCCGCCGCGGGGCAGCGCCCCGAGTGCGTCGCGAAGCAGCTGGCGCATGGCCTCGTCGAGGGGACCCGCGACGTCGTCGAATGCGCGGTGCAGGACGCCAAGCACCTCGTCGTCGTCCAGTCCGTGCGCCGTCATCACCGCGGCGTCGAGGCCCGCGAGGCGGACGCCCGCGACGGCTGCGGCCGACTCGCTCCGGGCGATGGACTCGGTGGCCTCCCCGGCGCACAGCCGCGCCCACGAGCGGACGAACGTCCGCTCCAGGAGCGACCGCGCCGACCGCGCGTCGCGGACGCGCTTGAGGTCGCGGACCTGCCGCAGCAGGCCCGCGAGGGGCTGGAGGTCCGGAGTCACGCGGTCGCGGTCACGGTGGCGTCAACGTCGGCCGTCTCGCCGAGGCCACCGAGCCAGTCGAGGAAGGCCGCCTGCTGGCGCGCGAAGTCGTGCTCTGGAACGGCCTCCACGTCGCGCGTCATGGGCCCCTTGAAGAAGACGCCCATCGGCTCCATCACGCCGCCTCGGCCGGACCGGCGGGCGAGGTCGAGGCACCGCGCGATGTCGATCGCCAGCGGGGCCGCCAGGATCGAGTCCTTGCAGAGGAAGTTGACCTTGAGCTGCATCCGCTCGCCCAGGAAGCCGACCAGGTCCACGTTGTCCCAGGCCTCCTTGGCGTCGCCGCGCGGCTTGTAGTAGTTGATCTTAACCACGTGGTCCTCGATCTCGTAGCCGAGGATCTGGTCGAGGACGCTGCCCTTCGTCCCGATCTTGCTCGCGAGCGAGCCCGCCTCGCGCAGTGCCTCGCCGTCGCGGTTGCCCAGGATGTTGGTCGAGAACCAGCCCTCGACCGTCAGGGCGCGGTCGCGCAGGCCGGGCGCCAGGACCGTCTTGACGAACGTCTGGCCCGTCTTGCCGTCCTTGCCCGCCAGCGGGACGCCCTCGCGCTCGGCCAGCTCGATCAGTGCCGGCACGTCGGCGCCGACGGACGGGGTGAAGTTGCCGTACGGGCAGCCTTCGAGGATGCCGGCGTACGCGTAGAGCATCGCCGGTGAGATGCGCTCGTCGTTGGCGTCGACGGCGGCCTCGAATGCCGCGGCCGTCTGAAAGACATCGGCGCTCAGGTCCGGGCTGGCCTCGGTCGAGGCGAGGTTGATGACGACAGCCCGGTCGAGCCCGTGGGTGGCCTTGAAGTCGCGGAGGTTCTGGCGGAGGCCGTCAACGGCCGCGCGAAGCCCTGAGGCGTCGGCGGTGTGGGTACCGGTGACACCGGCGCAGAACCGCGCGTCGCCGTACGCCGGCCATGGCGTGACCTCGGCGAGGGCGTCACGCGCGATGTCGTACTGGCGGAGGTCCAGGACGCCGTGGTGCTGGGCTGCCGCCGCGAGGTCGCCGTCGTAGAGGTCCCAGCCGCCGAAGACGAGGCCCTCGTAGGGTGCCAGCGACGCTGTCAGGCCGTGGTCGAGCGCCGCCAGCGGGAGCCCATCGAGCCTGACGGCCCGCTGGCGGATGAGTTCGACGCCGGCGACCATCGTGGTCGCGACGGCCCCGCCGAGGCCGACGATGGCGATGCCGAGGCGGTCGCCAGATCGGTCAGTGGAGAGGGCGAGGTCGGCGGGGCGGACAGCGCCGTCGCCGGAGGAAAGAGCAGGCATGAGGAGAGTAGAGATGCCCGCCCAAGTACCGGCGCGCCTGCCGGCGAGACTCCTGAGACTCCAGTCACAATCGCCAATTGGGGAATCCCCAGGGACGCCGCTAAGGTGGGGCCTTACGCGCCCCGGCCGCCCCGTTCTGTCCGTAAGTCGCTGACCTGGCGAGACGTTAGAGACCTACAGACGGATCGGTTTTTTGCGCGTCGAATCAGCGTCCGTTCGGTGCCCCCGGCGAGGCGTCTCCCCGTCGCCAGCGATCACCGTCGCGCAGCAGGGCCTGACCCGCTGGCGTGTCCGACGCCTGGGCCGCACCGATGTCGCGAAAGGCGACGCGCTGGCCTTCGACGGATGCGGTGAATGTGCCCTCCCACGCCAGCGCCTCGACGACGCGCCCCGCTGGGTCGACCAGGGCCACGCCGTCGGGCGAGCCGTTCTGGAGCCCGGGCGTCTCGATCCAGAGGGCGTCCGCGATCGTCCCGTCTAGGGCGACCGTCCGGTAGGTCTGCCCGTTGCTGCCGTTGACCAGCGCGAGGCGCCAGCCGTCGAGCGATGGTGCTCCCGGGCCGTCGATCTCGACGCCTTCCCCCACATCCTCACCCGCGTTGTCGTAGTGGATCTCCGTGATGCGTACGCCCGTGGGCGCCAGCGGGGCTGGTCCTGTCTCCGCTGGCGATGCGGCTCCGCCAGCAGCGGGGGGAATGGGAGAACGCTGCGGGGCGCGGTCCGTCGCTGGCCGTCCGCCGCCCCAGATCTGGTCGGCGAGGGCCGGGTCGAGCACGAACGGGTTCTCGGTGCCCTGAAGCGAGGCGACCCACCGGCTCCGCGCCCGCTCGGCAGCGTCGGGCGGATCGAGGCGGTTCCAGTCGAGCAGGTCCACACGCATCGTCCGGAAGAAGGCCATCTCCGCCTGATCGGGGTAGACGGCGACGACGTAGAACACGGCGCGCGCCACGTCGCCTTTGCGGCGCTCGGGTGGCTCGAAGAGGCCGGCGCCCCGCTCGGCCCAGGCGTCGCGGTCGCCCGCTGGCGTGTTCGACTGGCTGAGCGTCTCGCGGTACCACGCGTCCGCCTGTCGGTCGGGCACCTCGCCGAAGGGAAGGTTGCCGCGCGACGAGTTGACCTGCTGGCGCGCGGGGAAGAGGTGGTGGAGGTCGCTGCGAAGCGGCTCGGCGCGGGCGCCCATCGACTGAGGCCACACGTGCTCGGCGTTGATGCCGACGGCGCCAGCGGCCTTCGACGGGTCCCCGGATCCGATCCTGGGGCAGTAGTCGCTGTAGATGCCGCACACGGCGCCGGTGGTCTCCTGCACCCAGGCGTAGAGCGCGTCGCGTGCCGGACCGTACCCGAGCGTTCGGTTGGGTGAGTAGTCGCGGTCGAGCCTCGCCAGCAGCTCCTGGGCGTCGGCCTCGCCGAGCGGTTGGCGCTCGCCGAAGGAGCCGGCCTCGGAGAACGACCCGGCTTCGGAGACGCGGTCCTCCCGGAAGTCGCCCGCGGTCGAAGTGCCGTCGCCGCAGGCAGCCAGGATGAGCAGGACGAGGACGAAGGACGGGGGACCGAAGACGGCCATGCCCCATCGCAGGTCGCCCCAACACCACCCGTTGGCAGACGACCCTGACGTTGACGCTGAGCGCGAGTGCGACAGTAGGCGCCAGCGCGACAGTGGGCGCCAGCGCGACGGTGGGCGCCAGCGGGGCAAGGTTGCCACCGGCATCCGGCGGTCCTCAGTCCCCGGTCCTCGGTCTCCCGTCCCCCGTCTTCGGTCCCTACGTCTCCTCATCCACATAGGCCACATGGCGGAAGTAGGTCTGGTCCTCGAACGACGCGCCCAGCGCGCCTACGCCGATGCCCAGCGCGGCGACGAACCCGGCGAACGACAGTACGTCGTCGGGCCCGACCGAGCGGCCCAGCGAGCCTGCCCAGACGTCCAGGATGGCCGCGTCGAAAAACAGCATCCGGAGCACGAGCGTCGAGCCAAACAGAAGCCCATAGGTGGTGGCCATCCCGAGGCCGAGCGCCAGCAGGATCGAGACCGACTGCACCACCTGCTGCTCGGTCCGCGTCTGGCCGTGGCGCCGCGCCAGCAGGCCCTGCTTGCGGACGAGGTAGGCGGCTGTGCCGATGACCGCCACGAGCGAGAGTGCCACCACGAGCGGGATCGGCTGGCGCGAGCCGAGGTCCCATGCCTCGGCTGTCATTACCAGCACCACAAGCGTCGAGAAGGCGGCCGTGGTCAGCTTGGAGAGCTGAAACGGAAAGCGCCAGGGGCGAATCTGGAGGACCGTGTCTGCGATGTCAGGCCAGTTGAGCACCGTCGCGCGGACGGCGAAGGCGGCGTCGCCCAGCCGCTCGAACGCGCTCTCCTCCTCCATGCGGGGGTCGGCGACATCGGCGACCTCCGCGGTGATCTCGGCGAGGTTGTCCGGCGTAAACCGAAGGCCGGAGGCGTCGAGGTCAGCGGGCGACTTCGGCGGGTGCATGACGGCCTCCGGTGATGCCTCGTGGTCGAGCCCGTTGAGATGGCCGAAGGCGTGGAGCGCGAGCGCCGCCAGCCGGTGGGCCAGCCTCCGCTGGCGCTCGTCCGTGGTGAGCGCTGCGTCCCGGACGCCAGGGTCGAGCCTCGCCAGCGACATCGCGGCCACGTCGACCGCCTGAGAGGGCGTGGCGAGCGTGAACGGGCGGAACCGAGCCCGCAGATCGTCCGCGGTGAGGACGAACGCGAAGTCCCACCCCGCCAGCCGCCGCTCCGTCGCGCCGAGGTCCAGCAGGTCGATGGGCTCCGCCTGCGTGCCCGCTGGCGCCACGTCGCGCCGCTGCACGACCGGGAACGACCACGCGAAGCCGGGTAGCTCGGAGCCGAGCGCCTCGGCCACCAGGTCCTTGGCGCCCTCGAACGCGGCCGTTTGGTCCGTGCCAAGAGGACCGGCCAGGACCCATCCCACCACGACATCGGGGACGTGAGCGGAGGCGGTCTCCGCGGGGACAGCGGCGAGGTCAGAGGCCATGCCGAAAGATCGCACGCCGGGATGCCAATCTTTAAGCGTGGTCGTTCGGATCTACTACCTTCGTCCGGTCGCGACCTCCAGCCCATGCGCCTCGCCTGCCTCGCCGTCGTCCTCGCTGCCTCGGCGGCCTCTGCCCAGACGTTCGCCGTCGACATCGAGCGTTTCCAGCTCGACAACGGACTCGACGTGATCCTGCACCGCGACGCCTCCGTCCCGGTCGTCACGGTGAACACCTGGTACCACGTCGGGAGCGGCGCCGAGCGGCCAGGGCGGACGGGCTTCGCCCACCTCTTCGAGCACCTCATGTTCGAGGGATCCGGCCACGTCCCGGAGGGTGCCATCGACACGTGGCTGGAGGAGGCCGGCGGCGGTGCCAACGGGTCCACCACGACCGACCGGACCAACTACACGACCGACGCGGCGTCCAACGGGCTCGAGCTGGCGATTTACCTCGACGCAGACCGGATGGCGCACCTCCTCGACGCCATGAGCCCGGAGAGCGTGGACGGGCAGCGCGACGTGGTCAAGAATGAGCGCCGCCAGAACTACGAGAACCGCCCCTACGGCCTCGCCTACTCGGTGATCGGGCAGACGCTTTACCCCGCCGACCACCCCTACCACTGGCCCACGATCGGGTCGATGGATGACCTCAGCGCCGCCAGCTACCAAGACGTAGTCGACTTCTTCCAGACCTACTACACGCCGAACAACGCCAGCGTGGTCGTGGCCGGCGACATCGACCTGGCCGAGGCGCGCCAGCTGGTCGAGCGGTGGTACGGCGCCATCCCGCGCGGCCCGGAGCCGCCGCCCCAGCCGGTCGCGCAGCCGCGGCTGGACCGCGAGCACCGGCTCATGATGGAGGACCGCGTCCAGCTTCCCCGGCTCTACCTCGCCTGGCACAGCCCGGCGGCCTACGCACCCGGCGATGCCGCAGCGCGTGCCCTCGCCAGTGTCCTCGCCGGCGGCAAGAACAGCCGGCTCACCCAGCGGCTCGTGTTCGAGGAGGAGATCGCCCAGGACGTGTTCGCCTTCCAGAGCGGCAACCTCCACTCCGGTGCCTTCTACGTCGTCGCCACGGCGCGGCCGGGCCACACGCTCGCTGAGATCGAAGCCGCCATCCTGGAGGAGATCGCCGCGGTCCAGGCCGAGCCGCCAGCGGAGCGTGAGCTCCAGCGCGTCGTCAACGGCATCGAGGCGTCGTTCCTCCGAGGCCTAGAAACCGTCGACGGCTTCTCGGGCAAGGCCGACCAGCTCAACGAGTACCTCTTCTTCACCGGCACGCCGGACTACTTCGAGGAGGACCTCGCGCGCTTCCGCGCGCTTTCGCCGCGCGACCTCACGGATGCTGCGCTGACGGTCCTCGGGACGCACCGCGTGGCGCTGTCCATCGTCCCGGAGGGAGCGGGCCCGCTGGCGCTGCCCGACTCGGAGGTGGCGGTGCCCAAGTTTTGACGTGGCTCGAGGCTCAGGGGTCTCGATCCCCAGCGCCGCGTCGACGAACCCTGAACTCTGAACCGGCCATGAACCGAACGCCTTCCCTCCTCGCCCGGCTCGCGGCGCCGATGCTGCTCATGCTGGCGACCATCGCCAGCGGGCCTGCCGCAGCGCAGAGCGCCCCCGACTGGTCCGAGCGGCCCCCGCGGGCGCCCGCACCCGAGTTTGCGCCGCCGGAGATCGAACGGCACACGCTCTCGAACGGACTCGACGTGTGGCTCGTGGAGAAGCCCGGTGTGCCGGTGGCCCAGATCGATCTCCACGTGCGCGTCGGATCGGTCGACGATGGACCCAACGACGGGCTGGCGCGACTCACGTCGGACCTCATGGACGAGGGCGCCGGCGATCGCGACGCGCTCCAGCTGGCGGACGCCGTCGAGTTCCTCGGCATCGGGCTGTCCACTAGCGCCAGCCTGCACACGGTGTCGGTCCGGCTGAGCACGCCCGTCTCGAAGCTGGACGAGGCGCTCGCACTCATGGCCGACATAGCCCTCCGCCCGACGTTCGAGCAGGACGACCTCGACCGGGTCCGGACAAGCCGGATCACCGCGCTCGAACAGCGGCGCGACGAGGCCCGGTCCATCGCCGGCGTGGCGCTCGCCGAGGCTGTCTACCCCGACCACCCGTATGCGCGTCTCGGCAGCGGGACACCAGCCTCGTTGGCGGCCATCACCCGCGACGACGTCGCCGACTTCCACGCCGAGTACGTCCGCCCCTCAGATGCGGCGCTCGTCGTCGTGGGGGCGCTCGATTGGGACGATGTCTCCGATAGGGTAGAGACAGCATTCGGCTCAGATGCCTGGTCTGCTCGTGAGGATGCGCCCGCGCGGCTCGGGATTCCGGAGCCTACGCAGGTGGGAGGCCGTCGTCTAGTCCTCGTCGACAAGCCGGGCGCGGCGCAGTCGGTTCTGCGGATCGGTCGCGTGGGGACGGTGCGAACGTCCCCCGACTACTACGCACTAGAGGTCCTCAATACGATCCTCGGCGGCAGCTTCACCAGCCGCCTCAACCAGAACCTCCGCGAGCGCAACGGCTACTCGTACGGCGCCGGCTCCTCGTTCACGTATCGCCCGGTGGCCGGGCCGTTCCTGGCGGCGTCCGACGTGCAGACCGACGTGACCGCTCCCGCCCTGACGGAGTTCTTTCGCGAGCTGGCCGCCATCGGCGAGCGCGTGCCCGACGGCGAGCTGGCGAAAGCGCGCGATTTCCTGGCGCTCTCGTTCCCATCCCCGTTCGCGACCGTCCGCGGCACCGCTGGCGCCGTCCGTGACCTGTGGTTCTTCGGGCTCTCCTCGGAGGCCATGGAGACGTACGCCGAGGGCGTTCGCTCTGTCACGGCCGACGACCTGGAGCGCGTCGCGGCCGAGTACGTTGATCCCGACGCGGTGGTCGTGGTGATCGTCGGGGACCGCGCCGTGATCGAAGACGACGTGCGTGCGCTCGACCTCGGCCCAGTCGAGGTGCGCTCCGTGGAGGATGTCCTCGGCCCGGCCCCCGAGTAGCGGAGCCTGCTGGCGATCGCCAGCGGGTCCGGTGGCTAGCGGCTGGCGACCTCGCCCGCCTGGAGCAGGCCGAACGGGTTCACAGGCGTCCCCCGCCCGCCGCCGCGCTTGTCGAGTACCTGGAAGTGCAGGTGGGCTCCGCGCGCGTTGCCCGTCGCGCCGACCGTCCCGAGCACGTCTCCCTTCCGCACTTCCGTTCCGATCTCGATGCCGTCGGCGTAGGTGTGGAGGTGGGCGTAGTAGTAGTCGTAGCGTCCGTCGGACGATGTGAGGTAGAGGGTCCGCCCGCCGAGGCGGTTCCAGTGCTTCCGCGAGATCACGCCGTCCGTGACGGCCACCAGGGGCGTCCCCGTCGGTGCCGCGATGTCGATGGCGTGGTGCGTACGGCCACCGGAGCGCGGCGCGTGGAATGAGTCCCGGAGGTCGCCCGGCTCGATCCCGACGACCGGAATCATGAGCGACGACGAGGCTCGCGGAGGCTCGGGCGGGGCCGGGCGGGGTGCCGGACGAGGCTCAAGGCGTGGACGCTCGGCGATGGGCGGCGATGGCTGGCGGTCCGCCGGCCGGTCCGGCGCGCGTTCGGCCTGGGGAACGCCCCAGCCATTGGTGGCTCCGCCGGTACCAGCACAGGCGGAGAGGGTGACGGCGGCGACGAGAAGCAACGACCAGCGCATGGGCTCGGCAGGAAGTAGAAACGGTATCGAACGATTGCGAGAGCCGGTTAACCCACCACCGAGAGTCTAGCCGCACGAGCGGGCCTCGGGGTTTCACACGGCCTTGGAAACGCTCAGCAGCATATTCCATACCACCTATCGAGCGAGGCAAACTTCCTCCTCAGTTTCATTCCCATCTCTGCTTGATCCATGACAACGCTCCTCTCGACTTCCAGCATTCGCAACACCTCCGTCGTGAACCCCAGCGGCGAGTCGCTCGGATCCATCGAGGATCTGATGCTCGACCCGCAGACCAGTCGCGTACAGTATGCCGTGCTCGACTTTGGTGGTTTCCTGGGCATCGGCGACAAGTTCTTCGCCGTCCCGCTCGAGGCCTTCACAATTGATCGCCAGAACGAGCGGTTCGTGCTCGACGTGAGCAAGGAGCGGCTCGAGAACGCGCCTGGCTTCCCCAAGGACGATTGGCCACAGGGACCTAACCCGTCGTTCACCGAGTCGGTCTACGGCTACTACGGCCAGCGCGACATCTACCTGCGCTCGCGCGCCAACGACCCTGTCGCGTCCAACTAGCGACGCTCAGAGGTGCGCCCTGTAGATGGGCGCGAAAGGGCCGCCCGGACGCAGCGTCTGGCGGCCCTTTTTCTGTTTGAGGCCTCCCGGCTGGATGCTGCCGTGTATCTGCCGACCCGAAGCGGACACTGCGCCGGGTGCAGATCACTTCGAAGGGACAAGCACTACATCCCAGCGGACCGCTCGTCGGCGCTGAGGCTGCTCCACCACGCGGCATAGGGCGTGTTCTTGGGAGCATGGCGATTGAAGTCGTCGCCATCCCACCACGTCGGGCCGCGCTCTCCGAGGGCCACCTTGGCCTCATGGACCTGCGCACGAGCCCGGCGCTCCGCATCCTCGTCCGACACTCGCCTGGCGGCCCCGACGGCGCGCCGGGCGTTCATCAGG
>JBCDLV010000049.1:0-15346 GCA_038744895.1 Bacteroidota bacterium
CAAATACGACTCCATCCACGGGATCTACCCTGGTGACGTGACTGCCGACGGTGGCGAGTTGGTTGTCGGTGGCGACCGCTTCAAGGTGCTCTCCGAGCGTGACCCCGCACAGCTTCCGTGGGGAGACCTCGGATGCGACGTTGTCGTGGAGTCGACCGGGGTATTCCGGACCCGCGAGAAGGCCGCTCTTCACCTACAGGGAGGCGCCAGGAAGGTGGTGATCTCGGCACCAGCCTCCGGCGCGGTCGACGCGACCGTGGTCATGGGTGTCAATGATGACATCCTCACCGGCGACGAAGAAGTCGTGTCCAACGCCAGCTGCACCACCAACTGCCTCGCCCCGATGGTGAAGGTGCTCGACGACACCTTCGGGGTCGAGAAAGGCTTCATGACCACGATCCATGCCTACACGGCAGATCAGCGGATCCAGGACGCACCGCACAAGGACCTCCGGCGTGCGCGTGCGGCCGCGCTCTCGATGATCCCAACCACCACCGGTGCCGCGAAGGCAGTGGGCCTCGTGCTGCCCGAGTTGGCGGGCAAGCTGGACGGGTTTGCTGTGCGTGTTCCCACGCCGGACGGGTCCTTGACGGACTTCACGGCCGTGCTCCGCCGCGAGACGACCGTCGAGGAGATCAACAGCGCGTTTCAGGCCGCTGCCAGCGGGCCGCTGGCGGGGATCCTGGAATACTCGACCGCTCCCCTCGTTTCCGTCGACATCATCCACAACCCGCACTCGTGCATTCTGGACGCCCCCTCGACGATGGCCGACGGCACGCTAGTCAAGATCGTGGGCTGGTACGACAACGAGTGGGGCTACGCCAACCGGACCGTGGACCTCGTCAAGCGCCTAATGGCCTAGAGCGCCCGGGGGTCGGAGGTCGGGGCTCAGGACGCTCCCGATCTGCCTGCCCCGAGCTTCGACCTCTGCACCATGAACTCGCTCTCCGACCTTTCCCTCTCGGGTCGACGGATACTCGTCCGCGTCGACTTCAACGTCCCGATGGACGCGGGGGCCGTCACCGACGACACGAGGATTCGAGCCGCCCTGCCCACGATCCAAGCCATCTTGGACGCGGGCGGCGCTCCTGTCCTGATGTCGCACCTAGGGCGTCCCAAGGGCGTGCCGACCCCAGAGCTGTCGCTTCGCCCGGTGGCCGAGCATCTAGACGGCTTGCTAGCAGGTGCAGACGTCGTCTTTTGCACCGAGACCCTCGGCGATGACGCACGCCTGTGTGTCGAGGGCGCGCCTGAGGGAGCCGTCGTGCTCCTCGAGAACACCCGCTTCCTCCCGGGCGAGACGGCCAACGACGCCGACACCGCGCGTCAGCTGGCGGCGCTGGGCGAGGTCTTCGTGTCCGACGCGTTCGGCTCTGTCCACCGTGCCCATGCCTCGACCGCTGGCGTCGCGGACCACCTCAACGAGACAGCCGCCGGGCTTCTGCTCCAGCAGGAGGTCGAGTTCCTGACGCGCGCCCTCGATGCACCAGACCGGCCGTTCGTGGCGGTACTCGGTGGAGCGAAGGTCTCCGACAAGATTGGGGTCATCGAAGCGCTGGCGCCGAAGGTGGACCACCTGCTGGTCGGCGGCGCCATGGCCTACACGTTCCAAGCTGGCCTCGGCCACCGGACTGGATCCTCGCTCGTGGAGGAGGACCGCATCGACGAGGCGTTTCGCCTGGTCGAACGCTTCTCCGATACGATCGTGCTTCCTTCGGACCACGTAATCGCCGATCGTTTCGCCGAGGACGCCGACACACGCACGTGCGACGGCGAGATCGACGACGGGTGGATGGGTCTCGACATCGGTCCTCGCACGCGCGAGCACTACGCAGGCATCCTCGAAGGCGCGCAAACGGTGATCTGGAACGGGCCGATGGGCGTGTTCGAGATGGAACCGTTCTCGGGCGGGACTCTGGCGGTCGCGCAGGCACTCGCCACAGCCACGCAGGATCGGGACGCGCTGACCGTCGTCGGTGGGGGCGATTCGGTCGCGGCGATCAACCACGCCGGGCTGGCGGGATCCGTGACGCATGTCTCCACGGGCGGCGGGGCGATGCTCGAGTTCATGGAGGGCAAGACGCTGCCTGGTCTCGCGGCGCTCGGCCGCTAGCGCTCCGCGCCAGCGGAGCCCTCTGCCTTCGACGTCGTGCTCTACGCCCTGGACCTCGCCGGCACGTTTGTCTTTGCGCTCTCTGGAGCCTTCAAAGCAGTCCGCCTGGAGCTGGACTGGCTAGGGATCGGCGTGCTCGCGGCGCTGACTGGTATCGGAGGCGGGATCGTACGTGACGTGCTGCTCGGCGCTACCCCCCCGGCCTCTCTTCAAGACGAGGCCTACATCCTCGTCTGTCTCGCTGGCGCAGCCGCCGTGGTCGTCGCGGCCCCGTCCGTCGCCGCCCGGTGGAACCGAGTGATGCTGGCCGATGCGGTCGGCTTGGGTCTGTTCGCCGCGCTCGGGGCCGCGAAGGGACTCGCGTTCGGGCTCGGCCCGTTTGGCGTCCTGCTTACGGGCACCCTGACAGCCGTCGGAGGCGGTGTGGTCCGAGACGTGCTGGTCGGAGAGGTACCGGCCGTCCTCCACAAGGGCTTCTACGCTACGGCCGCGATCCTGGGAAGTGCCGTGCTCCTGGGGCTCGACCTTCTCGAGCTTCACGGTACCATCCAGCTGGCGGCGGCGGCACTCACCACCACGGGGCTGCGGCTGGCGACCCTGATCGCCAACACGAACCTGCCTAAGGCACCCTACCACCCCGAACCCGACGACGCGCTCTGATTCGTGCAGATCTTTTCTTCCTCGCCCACCCCGACCGATTCTAGCGCTGCCGACACTGCGGCGGCGGACTCGTCGTTCCTCGACCAGATTAGTGACCCGGTCGATGCGCCAGCCCGGATCGCCGAGGCCGCCGGCTCCGCACGTGACACGTTGCTCAGCGAGTCCTTCTGGTACGGCGTCGGATGGACGGCGCTCAAGGTGGCCTTCGTCATCCTCGTCGCGACCGTGGCGATCGCGGTCGTCAAGCGCATCAAGCGTCAGTGGGTCCGGTTTGTCCAGGACAATCCCGCGACCGACCCTCGCCGCCAGCGGGTTCTCACGACGGCAGACCTCCTGGGCTCGGTCGCGCGCTACGTCATCTGGGCCATCGCGGCGCTCGCCGTACTCCCTATCCTGGGGGTCGACATCCGCGGGCTCCTGGCAGGAGCCGGCATCGCAGGACTGGCCATCGGTTTCGGCGCGCAGACGCTGGTCAAGGATGTGATCTCGGGCTTCTTCCTGCTGTTCGACGACACCCTCGGCAACGGCGACCTGATCCGCATCGGGCAGGATGTCGGCACCGTCGAGTACGTCGGCCTTCGCCTTATCAAGGTGCGGAAGTTCGACGGCGAGCTCCTCATGGTGCCTGCTGGCGAGCTGCGCACGTTCGGGAACAAGTCCATCGGGTTCGCCCGCGTCATCGTGGATGTGGGACTCAGCTACGAGCAAGACGCCGCCGAGGCGCTGCGCGTGCTGGAGGAAGTCGCCGCCGAATGGGCGACCACGGACGCCGCCAAGGAGGTCATGGTCGAGGACGCGCCCCAGGTGCAGGGCCTGCTGGCGCTCGCAGACTCCGCCGTGACCGCCCGCATCATCGTGCAAGTGAAGCCAGGCGAGCAATTCGCGACCGAGCGCCAGATCCGGACGTTGGTCAAGGAGCGGTTCGATGAGCGCGGCATTGAGATCCCATTCCCGCGCCGCACCGTGTACGTGAAGCCTCTCGACGGGGCCAGCGGGGACGCCAGCGCTACCGCCGCCGCCGCGGATTGACCTTCGCCCGTAACCTAGTCCAGCCCCCTCCGTAGCGGCCGTCCATGTCCGATCTCGCCCTCTCGACGGTCCGCCTCAGCAAGACGTATGGGGGGCGGCGTCCGGTGGAGGCGCTCAAGCCTCTCGACCTGGAGATCACCGCAGGCGAGACGTTCGGGCTCCTGGGCCCCAACGGAGCCGGGAAGACGACGCTCGTCAAGCTGCTGCTCGGTCTCATCAGCCCGACCTCTGGATCGGCGACGCTCCTGGGGCGCGACATCGCTCAGTCAGAGGCGCGGAGGCCCGTGGGCTTTCTCCCCGAAGGCCACCGGTTCCCTCCGTTCCTGACCGGCCGGCAGGCGCTGGACCTCTTCGCCCGCATGTCGGGACTGGACCCTGGCCGGCGCGCGTCCCGGTCTGAGGTCCTGCTGGCGCGCGTTCGGCTGGCGGAGGCTGCCGACCGCCGGGTCGGCACGTACTCCAAGGGTATGCTTCAGCGGCTCGGAATCGCGCAGGCGCTCATGCACGAGCCCAGGCTCGTGTTTCTGGACGAGCCCACGGACGGCGTGGACCCCGTCGGCCGACGCGAAATCCGCGTCCTGATCGAGCAGCTGCGCGACGAGGGCGTGACTGTCTTTCTCAACTCGCACCTCCTCAGCGAGGTCGAGCGCGTCTGCACCCGCGTGGCGATCCTCAAGAACGGCCGGATGGTCCGCCAGGGGACCGTCGAAGACCTCACCATCCAGGGTCGCGCCTGGCACATCACGACGACCCCTCTGCCGCCTGCGGTCGTAGATCCACTCGCAGACGCCCTCGGTGAACCAACAGAGCGACCAGACGGCCTCACGCGTCGCACGCTGACGCTCCCGGACCGCGCCACGCTGAACGATGCGCTGGATGCCCTTCGCTCGGCCGGTGTCGAAGTGGAAGCGGTCGAACCTGTACGCCAGTCCCTGGAGGACCTCTTCGTCGAGGTCGTCGAGGACGACGCGACCGCCTGATCCATGCTCGGACTGTTTCTCCTCACCATCCGAGAGCTCCGGGCACGCAAGGTCGTGATGGGCCTCTTCGTCGTGTCGACCTTCATCTGGGTCGGCCTCGCGCTGGCGCTGCAACTCGATGTCGTCGACGGCTCTCTGGCGGGGGCACGTCTGTTCGGGCAGGAGACGATCGAGGAGCCGTTCGATCCAAGCGCGCCCATGACCGATTCGGAGGGCAACCCCATCCGCGACAGCGACGGCAATGTTCGGATGCAGTCGGACCAGCTGGAGTTCGGGTCGACGTTGCTCGAAGAGGTCGTCTTCGGTGCCCAGGCCTTCGTCTCCGGCGCCGCGTATTGGATCGGCATCATCCTGGCCTTGTTCGCCACCGGTGGCCTCGTCGCGGCCCTGACGGAACGCGGGCAGGTCGACGTGATCCTGACGAAGCCACTGTCGCGCACCCAGGTGCTCAGCGGACGCCTGCTGGCGGTGATGGCCGTCATGCTGGCGCTCTCGACCTACCTGTTTGGCACTGTGTGGCTCACGATGTCGATCAAGTCCGGCATCTGGAACCCTCGCTTCTTGCTAGCCATCGGGGTCGTGTTCGGCATGTTCGCCGTCGTCTACGGTGTCGTGACGCTCGTGGGCGTGTGGAGCGGGAGCGGCCCCCTGTCGATGGTGGTCACGCTGGGGGTTCTGTTCATGAGCCTCATCCTCGCGATCCCCGAGCTCGCGAACCAGATTCGCCTTCCATGGCGTCACCTCGTGGAGGGCGGATACCACGCCCTGCCCAAGTTTGCAGCCGTCGGTTCACAGATCGTCCCGCAACTCGCAACTGGCAACGCCGTAGTCTCGCTGTACCCGCTGGCGTCCTCGCTCGCGTTCGGAGCGGCCTGTTACGGCCTCGCCTTCGTCATCTTCGCTCGAAAAGACTTCTAACCATGTTGCTCCATCCCACGCGTCGGATCCCGCGGACACTTCTAAGTCTAGGTGCGAGCGCCCTCTTGTTCGCAGGCCTCGCGGTCCTGCTGACGGGGTGCTCCGACTCCATCTCCACGCCGGGCATCGGCTCGTCCGCCCAAACGACCGACGCGCTCGCTCTTCTGCCCGGTGATGCCGACATGTACGGCATGACCAACTTGGAGGCTGCGCGCGAAAGCGAGGCACTGGACGCCGCGCTCGGAGGCACCGGCCTCGGCATGCTCGATGGCGGCGGCTCGGCTGACTTCGAGGAATTCGTCCGCCTGACCGGTTTCGATCCATCGACAGACCTCGACCGGATCTACGTCGCGGCCCGCGAGGGAACGCCCGACCGTGCCGCCTTCGTCGCCTACGGCCGCTTCGACCGAGATCGGATCGAGGCCTTCGTGGCTGACCAGGACGATGCGGAACTGGAGGTCACGGCCATCGATGGGATTCCCGTCTACTTGGCTTCGGAGAACGCCGGCCCACGCGCCGGATTTGCCCTCGCAAACGACCAAATGGTCCTCGCAGGTGACGAGGCGACCCTGACGGAGATGATCAGCCGTCTCGGGCGTGCGAGCGGTTCTCCCTCGCCAGCGGTTCAGGCCTTGTTCGACCGAGTCGCCTTCCCGGACGGCGCTTGGTTTGTCGCCCGGCTGGACCGTGCCGAGATGTCTATTCCGGCCGATGCGCCGCCCGAGGCAATGGCGGCTCGTGCGGCTGACGGATTCGTCGTGTCGATGGCGTTCCAGCGCGACGGCATTCCCGTCCGCGCATTCGTCGCCACCAAACCCGAGGCCAGCGCCAGCGACGTGGCGGACGTGGTCCGCGGGGGCATCGCAGCCGCTCGGGTGGGCATGAAGGACCAGCAGGCCGCACTCGACGTCCTCGACCGCGTCGAGGTGGACACCGAGGACGGCGGGGTCCGCGTCGAGGGCTTTATGACCCAGGAGTTTCTGAAAACCACTCGGGAGGAGGCTCGGGCAACCACCGACGCCTAACCCTTCTGCCAACCGTCCCCCACGCGCCCCTGCCGGCCTCGCCAGCAGGGGCGCGTCGCGTGTTGTGGCGCGGTAGCTTCGGCGGTCCTCTCCGCACGCCATGCTTTCTGTCGACTCCGTGGACGCTCTTCCGGCCATTCCGCGACCCGGCCGTGTCCTCCTGACCTCGCCAGACCATTTCGAGGTGGCCTACGTCATCAACCCGCACATGGAGGGCAACATCGGGGACATCGACAGCGACCGCGCGCGACAGCAGTGGGAGTCTCTCAAGGCCGCCTACGAGCGGATAGGCGTGGAGACCGCCGTCGTCGCCGGCGTGCCTGGGCTGCCGGACATGGTCTTCTGCGCCAACCAGACCCTTCCGTACGAGACCCCTGGAGGCGAGCGAGGGGTGATCCTCAGCCGGATGCATGCTCCTCAGCGGAAGCCCGAAGTCGAGCATTACGAGCGCTTCTTCCGGGGCGAGGGCTACGAAGTTCACGGACTGGATGCCGATCTGCCAGGCGATTTCGAGGGCATGGGCGACGCGATCTGGCACCCCGGCCGCTACCTCCTGTGGGGGGGCTACGGGTACCGCACAGACCCACAGGTCTACGACCGAATCGTCGATGCGCTCGGCTTCCCCGTCGTCACGCTCCGTCTCGACGATCCGGATTTCTATCACCTCGACACGTGCTTCTGCCCGCTCGACGAAGACACCGTCCTCTACTACCCTGGGGCCTTCGACGAGGACGGGCTCCAGTCCATCCGTCGCCACTTTAGCCGGACCATCGAGGCTCCAGAGCGAGAGGCTCACACCCTGTTTGCCTGCAATGCGCATTCGCCGGACGGCGTGCACGTGCTCATCCAGGAGGGCTGCGTCGAGACGACGGCTCACCTGCGTGCCAACGGGTTCGAGCCGATCGAACTCGACACCAGCGAGTTCCTCAAGTCTGGCGGGTCCGTCTTCTGCATGAAGCTGATGTACTGGTAGCAGGATGACGACTGGGGCGCTGCACGACGGCCACCAGGCCACACCCCCGCTGGCGTCGTCGCTGATATCGGTCATCGTCCCAGCCCTAAACGAGGAGGAGGCGCTCGCGGCGACTCTCGCCAGCGTGCGAGCGCAGAATGGCCCCTGGGAGGTGATCCTGAGTGACGGCGGATCCACCGACGCGACCATCACGGTGGGACGGCAGTCGCTCTCCGATCTCCAGGTCGTGTCGGGAGCGCGCGGCCGAGCCCAGCAGATGAACGCGGGGGCCGCTGGCGCCGCGGGATCGGTTCTCCTGTTTCTCCATGCCGACACGCGGCTCCCGGACGGGGCACTCTCCCTCGTGCGACGTTCGCTCGCAGACGGGGCCGTTGGCGGTTGCTTCCGGACGGCATTCGACGTGCCGGCGACCGATACCGCCTTCGGACCGGTCGGGAGGTGGGCCATGCGTGCCTGGCAAGCCCGGCTGTGGATGCGGTGGCATCGGCTCGCCTTCGGTGATCGGGCGCTGTTCGTGCGGCGCGACGTGTTCGAGTCGATCGGAGGCTTCCCGGAGCAACCCATCTTCGAAGACCTCGACCTGGTACGCCACCTACGCCGGAGGGGTCGCTTCGCATTTCTCCCCGCGGATGTCCAAACCTCGGCGCGACGGTTTCGTCGCCACGGCGCTATCCGCCAGCAGGCCCGCAACCTGTCCCTGTGGCTGGGCTGGCTGATGGGCGTCGACCCTGTTCGCCTCAAGCGCTACTACAGCGACACGGAGCGGGGCTAGCCGTTGGCGATGTCGGTCGCGGGACGGCCTCGGACGCGGCTCGTCGAGCCTGTCCGACCAAGCATCTGCTGGCGCCAGGCACTTTATCGCGCGCCACAGAGTAGCACGAACGTTCCCGCACGGGCAGATGAACACAGATCGTCGCCGTGTGGGCACCCCGGTTGCCCCGATCATCCGGCTTCCCCCTTCCCCATGCGGTTCGTTCTCCTCCTCGCCGTCGCAAGCGTCGCGACGGTCGCGACGGCACAACCCACGTTCCGACTCGCACAGCCTACCCTCACCGTGGACGACCGCCCGCTGGCGGTCTCGGGTACGCCACTCGTTCAGCGCCCCTTCGGCCTGCTGGCGATCACCCTGCCCGGCACTGGCACCTTCTGGGTCTCCGACCGCCCATTCATCGGGTCGACCCGAGCCGGCCTGTTCGACGAGGATGGGCTCTTTTTCCACGCTGGCGGGCGGAGCTTGCAGCTCTTGTCGCGGAACCGGATCCTCTCCACGGAGGGCCCTGTGTCGGCCTATGCCCGGTTCGACGCCGCGCCAGCGGGCCGCACTGGCGGGGTAGCGCGGCTGGCGGTGGCCGACGCCGCAGACGGGCGAGGGATGCGCAGCACCATACGGTCGTCGCCATCGCGCGGCACGGCCCGTGGTCCCGGTGCGAGTTCCTACGAGCCTGCCCGGCGCTCGGCCCGCTCGCGAGACCTGAACCGGCGCGCCGACCGGCCTGCCGCACGCTACCTGCGGGATACCCGAGCGCGCCGCCTCGCCCGCGATGCAGAACGTGCCGTTGCGGACCGCCAGCGGCTGGCGCAGGAGCGCGATCGCGTGGCGGCACTTCGCGCCGAGCGGCAGCGCAATCGCCCTGCCCAGGTACCCTCGGGCGCCTTCCAGAGCCTTCGCATCGAGCGAGACCAGCTGGCGCGGGACCGGGACCGGCTGGTGGTCGAGCGCGACCAGCTGAGCGCTGCCCTAGCACGCGCCGAGGCCGACCGCGACCAGCTGGCGATCCAGTTCAGCCAGCTCCGTGCGAGGGCCGAGGACGCCGAGGCACGAGCGTCACGGGCACGCCGAGGCGCTATGGATGCGGAGAGAGTCGAAGCAGACCTGATCTCGTTGCGGGCAGAGCGTTCTGCACTCCGTGCTGAGATCGAATCTCGCGACCGGGCCATCGCAACCCTGACTGCAGAGACCCGGAATCGGGCCGATCGCCTGCCGAGCCTCGAAGCCGACCTCGCGACTGCGAGACGCCAGCTGGCGGAGGCGATCGCAGCACGGGATCGTGCGCTCGTCGACCGAGATGTCGCGTACGCCCAGCGGGACCAGGCCATCTCGGAGCGAGACCAGGCCCGAGCAGAGCGAGACGCGGCCGTCGCAGACGCCGACCGCCTTCGCGTGGCGCAGGATCAGCCGGGCCTGGCGTCAGGGCTGGACCTCGATGCTGAGCGCGAGGCCCTCGCGCGAGACCGGGCCCTCCTCGACGCGGATCGTCGCGCGCTGGCAGCCGAGCGGGAGGCACTCGATGCCAGCGCACGCGCTCCGGAGAATCGCGATGATGCTCTGGCCGAGCGTCGCGACCTCATCGCGGAGCTGGCCGCGACGCAAGCCGAACGAGAGGCGCTTCTGGCTGAGCGATCGGCCCTGGTGGCCGAGCGGGACCGACTCGCAGCGGCCCTGGCTGCCGAGGGCTCTGAGGTCGCGGCCTCTCCCGGCACCACGATCCGGACGCCACCGGGACCCGAGGGCGCCTTCGCGTTTCTCCCCGGCTTCGACTTCTCGCGGCTTCAGAACCCGGACGTGGTGCGGCGGCGCCTCGACGAAGCGCAGTACCCACGCTGGGCCACCGTCGGTCGCATCGAGGGTGACGTGCTTGTTCTTTTCCAGACCGACCGAACGGGACGCGTGATTCGCACGGCCGTGCCCACACCCTTGGGCGGCGGCCTCGATGCCCTCGCCGAGGAGATCGTCCGCGAGATGACGTTTGTCGCTCCGACCGTCGACGGGCAGGCCACCGGGCTCCGATCTCAGGTGATCGTCCGGTTTACGCTGTAGCTAGTCCTCGTCCTCATCGAGGACGTAGATGGCTCGCAGGTTGCGCGCCAGCTGGCCATAGTCGAGTCCGTAGCCGATCACGAACCTGTTCTCGATATCGAACGCGACGTAGTCGACGGCGACCTCGACTTTCGCGGCGTCGGGCTTCCGGAGCAGGGTCGCCGCTTTGAGAGACGCCGGGTTCTGAGCGGCGATCTTGTCCAGCACGTATCGCATGGATAGACCCGTGTCGACGATGTCCTCGACGACAAGCACGTGGCGCCCCTCTAGCGTCGCATCGACCTCCTTGAGCTCTGTGACCTGACCGCTGGAGACCTTGCGCTCGCCGTAGCTGGAGAGCTTGTAGAAGTCCACCTCGCAGTCGCCCGGGATGGCGCGCATCAGGTCGGCCAAAAACATGAATGCGCCGTTGAGGACTCCGATCAAGATGGGCGGGTCGTCGTCGTCATAGTCGGCGCTGATCTCGGCCCCCAGCGCGCGGACCCGTGACTGAATCTCGTCCTCGTCGAAGAGGATCTTGAACCGCTCGCCGCGGCACATGACGACATCGGGGGCGGCGACAGCTTCGGACATGAGGCGGTGCAACGAGGGGCAGAAAGCTAGCCCGCGTCGGGCGTCCAGGTCCACCGCACAGCACGGGCGGTTTGGTCGGTGATCGCCACAGACCGCGACAGCCTGTGGCCGATCACCCAGGCCACCTCTCCTCCGACCTCGACGACCGGCACCCGCTGGCGATCGGCCCGTGGCACGCCACGCTCACGGAGGAGATCAGATACCAGCCGGGATCCGTCCATGCCCAGAGGCGCAATCCGGTCGCCATCCTGCCAGAAGCGTACGGTCGGGTCCGCCGCACGGTCGGCATCGATCACCTCCGAATTCGCCGAGGGCTCGAACCGCTCGGGCACACGCGCCAGCGGGTGGACGGTCAGGCGTCCCGGTGGGTTGGAGTCCTGTCGCCACTCGATCCGCAAGGCGTCGCGCTCGCGCCACACGGACAGGAGGCCATGCACGACTCGGCGGCCGACGTCAGCATCCACGAGCGCTACCAGCCGGTCAGTAAAAGCCGCCGACCGCGACGCCTCCGGAGCCGTCACAGCCATCGCCTCCGCTAGCAAGAGTCCGCGAACGGAGTGCGGGTAGCGCCTCAATTCGTCCAGGTCGACCCGCTGTCCATCCAGCAGCCGCCCGACGATGACCTGCACCACGTCGACCCCCGACCGAGCCCTGCTGGCGGCCTCGGCGATGCGGCGGTCCGTGCCCACACCGCCTTCAGCTCGAAGATGCGGAAGCACGTCGTGACGGATGCGGTTTCGCAGGAAGGCGGAGCCCGCGTTGGACGGGTCCTCCTGCCAACGCCACCCCCGCTGGCGCGCGAGGGAGATGACATCAGTACGCGAGCAATGCAATAACGGCCTAATAAGATCGATGTTTGCTGCCAGCGCTCTCCGATCGGGCATCCCCGCCAACCCACGAAGGCCTGCGCCTCGGACCAGTGACATCAGAACCGTCTCTGCCTGGTCCGTCGCGGTGTGGGCAGTCGCTACCGTCGCGATGCCCTGCTGGCGAGCACAGTCGGCCAGGGCCTCGTAGCGAGCCTCGCGCGCCCGCGCCTGCACATTGCCATGGTCGACCGACACCGCCAGCGGAACGAACGGTGCACCGAGTGACTCCGCCAGCGCCCCCACGAATGCAGCGTCGCCCGCGCTCTCTTTCCGAAGGCCGTGATCGACGTGGGCGACGACGATGGGCTGGCGATGCTCCGCCAGCAGGTGCATCAGCGTCACGGAGTCGACGCCTCCACTCACAGCGACCAGGATGCGCTCGGTATTCGGGACCTGGAGCGTGTCCAGCGCCGATGCCAGGTGGTCCGCTGGCGACACGCTACCGGAAGCGCCTGTCGATTTCGTCGCTCGACAGCCGCGTCATCGTCGGCCGGCCGTTGGGGTCGGAGAACGGGTCGGAGCACCCGAACAGCTGATCCACGAGCGTCCGCGCTTCGGCTGCTCCCAGCGAGTGCCCATGACGGATCGCGCTGCGCGACGCGAGGCTCCGCGCCAGGTTCTCGCGAGCGCTGAGCCTCAGCGACTGTCGGTTTCGGCGGTACTGCGCCAGCAGGTCGTCCAAGACATCGCGCTCGTGGCCGAGTGTGACGTCAGACGGCACGCCGCGCACGAGGACGGGTCCGTTCTCGAGGGCATCCATCTCGAACCCGAGGGCGCGGAGGTCTGGGATGATCTCATCCAGGAGCGCGCGGTCCGCTGGCCCCAGGTCGACGGTAAACGGAAACAAAAGCTGCTGGCTCGGCGCCATGCCGCTCTCCATCGAAGCCAGCGCTTTCTCGTACAGGATGCGCTCGTGGGCAGCACGCTGGTCGACGACGAGCAAGCCGGAGCGGACTGGCGACAGCAGGTAGCGACCGTGCAGCTGCCACAGCGTGCGCTGGGCGTCCAGGTCGAGGTCCTCGTCCGAGACCGGGCCGGACGCAGCCTCCACACGCGACGGGATGGGACCGGTGAGGGGCGCCGGGATCACGGGCAGGGCCTCGGGCAGGGAAGTCACACGCACCGGATCGTCGAGGTCGTCACCGACGAACACGGGCGGAGCCAACGACGGGCCACCCGGGCTCGCCGTGGCTTCTACGCGGATCGAGGTCGCGCCGTCGCCAGCGGGCGGGTCGTGGGCCGGTCCAACGCCGGGCAAGTCCGGAGACTCAGCCAGCACGGGCGCGGCCTGGGGCACGTGTGGCGCATCGGTCTCGAACGACATGCCGAGCCCGCCTTCGGCCAGGGCCTTCTTGACGACGGCCTGGACCACAGCATACACGCCGCGGTCGTCGTCGAACTTGACCTCCGTCTTGGTCGGATGGACGTTGACGTCAACGTGGCGAGGGTCGACATCCAGGAAGAGCGCGTAAAGCGGGTGGTGCCGCTCGGGCAGAAGCGCGCCGTAGGCGTTCGCGATGGCGTGCTGGACCTGGCGGCTCTTGACGAAGCGGCCGTTGACGAAGGTGTACTGCTCGCCACGGCTTCGCTTCGCTCGCTCTGGCCGAGCGATGACACCCCGGACCGAGAGGTAGCTCATGGCCTCTTCCACGGGAATCAGCACGCCGTCAAGGGAGCCACCCGCGAGGGCCGACAAGCGCTCTGCAAGGGCATGCTCCCCGGGGACGGCTGCCAGCTTCCACACCTCGTTGCCGTCGTGGGTGAGCGAGAAGGCCACGTCGGGGTGAGACAGTGCGAGCGCCTGGAACGCCTCGACGAGGTGCTTGAACTCAGTCGCGGGACTCTTCAGAAAGGCGCGCCTCGCCGGCACGTTGTAGAACAGGTTGCGGACCGAGATCGTGGTTCCCTCTGGCGCCCCGCAGGGCTCGATGCTGGCGACCTCTCCCCCATCGACGCGCACCCGCGTTCCGGCGTCGTCCTGCCGCCTGCGCGTGGTCAGTTCGACTTGGGCGACGGAGGCGATCGACGCGAGGGCTTCGCCACGGAAGCCGAGCGTCCGCAGGGCTTCCAGGTCTTCGAACCGACGAAGTTTGCTGGTCGCGTGCCGGCCGAAGCAAGCCTCGGCATCGGCTTGGCCCATGCCGCAGCCGTCATCGGCCACCTGGATGAGCTCGCTCCCGGCTCGTTGCAACGTGACGTCGATGCGGGAGGCGCCCGCGTCGAGAGCGTTCTCGATCAGTTCCTTGAGCGCGTTCGCCGGACGCTGGACGACTTCCCCCGCAGCGATCTTGCTTGCGAGCGTGTCCGGCAACGGCCGGATGATGCCGTCGGCAGCGTCGGGCATGGGTTATCCGAAGAACCACCCGCTGAACGCAGCCACGCGCTCGGCGATGGCACCGATGTTCAGGTACAGGTAGAAGGCGAGCACGAGCCCCAGGCCGACCGCGATGAAGGTGGGCTGCTTGGTGGTCCGCTGGCGCCGCTCGCTGGGGCGGACAAACTGTAGCTGGCGCTTTCGTCGAGCCTCTGCGTCGGGGTCGTAGAACCGCGGGGTGTACGTGAAGCCGCGCGGTTTGGAAAGCTTGCCGTTTTGAAGTCCGAGCATGGGTCAGAAGGCTGTCCGGCAAGCTAACGTGGAGCGTCTGCCGTCCGTGCGTCCAGGATCAGCGCCAGCGGTGTCAGCCCTGGGTCACGGCAGTCCTCTCACGATTCTCGTGCAGTCGATCGCCAGCGGGCCGCCATGTTCGCGCTCTGAGAACCCGTATCCCAGCAAACGGGCGCGCCATAGCTTCGGGGGCCTCTTCCGTCCGCGATGACCCGCCTCCTCTGCTTCGTCCTCCTCACAGCCTCCGCTGGCGCCCAGACGGCCTCATTACCGGCGATCTCCGTGCCGTCGGACCGTGAGGTGACGGCCGTCTTCGCCGACGAGGCACCACGTATCGACGGCCACCTGGATGATCCGCTGTGGGAGACCGTCGAGCCCGTCACAGGCTTCCGCCAAGTCTTCCCCGATCTCGGAGCTGAAGCCACCGAGGACACGGAAGTACGCGTCGCCTATGACCGGGACTACCTGTATTTCGCCTTCCGGAACCGCGACCGGCAGGCCGACCTCATCCGAGCCCGCAATCTCGTCCGCGGCGGGCCCAACGCCGACGACGACCACCTCTACATCGGCCTCGACACATACCGCGACGGGCGCAACGCGTATCTCTTCGAGATCAACGCGCTCGGAACGCAGGACGACGCACTCATCACCGACGAGGACATCTCGTTCCAGAGCTTCTCCTGGGACGCTGTGTTTCTGTCGGAAACCTCCATCGACGGCGAGGGCTGGTCCGCCGAGCTGGCGATCCCGTTCCGCCAGCTTCGATTTCCCGACGACGACGAG
>JBCDLV010000050.1:0-15177 GCA_038744895.1 Bacteroidota bacterium
ACGGCGGCACTCGCCGAGGACCAGGCGCTCGGGCTCGGCGGCATGGGCGTGCTCACGCTCCACGAGGGAGATCTCCTCAGGCTCGACATCAGCGACGCGCAGACCGCACTCACGCTCAAGGGGCCCACCCTGTCGATCCCGAGGCTCATGGGCGCCGAGTTCGCCGTTACCGTCGACTCGTTGCGGATTGCCGAGCAGGTCTACATCGCGGCCTCGACCGAGTCGCTCCAGGAGACGACGCTCTTCGGCGGCTTCCTCACGCTCACGCCCGACCGCGTCGGAATCACGTACGATGGCACCTCGGGCGTCTTCTACACCGAGCTCAGCGGCTCCATGTCCACCAAGCTTCAGCAGGCCGTCCGCCGGACGTGCGGCGGGGCGCCCGCGGCGGGTGCGGCCGCCAGCGGGCAGGCGGGGTGCCCTCGTGAGCCGACTCCCGAGTCGTTCGCGTTCGAGCAGATGCGGATCGGAACGGACGGGTCCTTCTCGATCGGCCGGGGCGAGCTCGACCTCCTCTCGGACTCGATCACGGTCATCCGCGACCGGCTCTGGTTCGACGAACTGGTAATCGGGTTCGGCGAGGACGATCCCGGGCTGCAGCTCACGCTCGGCGGCCAGATCAAATTCCCCACCCCGGAGCCGTCCAGCGGGCGCGGGCTCACCACGACCCGTCCGGGGGCGAACGCGCCTCGGCCTGTCGCCCCGACGGCGGAGGTCCGCTTCACGATCGACTCGGGAGGGCGGCAGAGCGGAGGCGAGGTGACCTATGCCTTCGACAACAACCCGACGACGCCCACGATCGGGGATAACCCCTCGACCGAATGGGCGATGGGGGACCGCGCCGTCTTCGAGCTGACCGGGCTGGCGGCCGACATCAGCCTCGACGCGCCCGAGACGACCGCCATCTACCTCACCGGCGGGATCCACCTCCGCCCGCGCGACCGGCTCCGGAACGAGCGAGGCCAGCGGGTCCAAGGGCCGGCCCGGGACCCCCGCGGCCGCACGCGCTACATCGCCTTCGGGTCGGCGGCCAACATCCGCGAGGACCCGGGACTCACCTACACCGTCGCGGATGGGCTGCTCCTGAGTGTCGAGACCGAAGGGACGGCCCAGGACCCCCTCTTCACGTTCGCCGCCGGCCCCTTCGACATCGACCTGACCTCAGTCAAGGTCGAAGTCGGCGCGGGTGGAAGCGAGAAAGCGCTCTCCGGGATGGAGGTCACGCTCGGCGGCCGGGCAGCGCTCACGACGGACAAGATCGAGGGCCACTTCAGCTACAGCGGCCTGACGCTCGGGACGAGCGGGATCACCGACTGGGGTGGGCCGGATGGTGGCGCTAAGCTGTCGATTCCGAACGTGATGACGTTGGAGGTCGGGTGCTTCGAGTACCAGTCGGCTGGCGATACGCCCTACGCGCTCCAGGTGGGGGCCGGCGACAACACGGAGACGGTCCAGGTGGACGAGTACCTCCGCTTCGCGGGCGAGTGCGCAGCGGGCACGACGGGCGCGACGATGCCGCCCGGGGCAGGGCCGACGGTCCCCGCTGCGCTGACCGTCGAGCTGGCGGCCGGCGGGTTCAGCGGGAGCGTCGGCCAGGTGCTGTACTACACGTCCGGCTCCTCGACGACGCTGTCGGTCCAGGACGTCCACATCGACCTCGTCGGGAAGGGCGCCAACGCCATCGCCTCGCTCGACGCCTCGCTCGACGCCACCTTCGGCGGCGATTCGTTCGAGGTGAGCGTGATGGGAGTGGGCAAGGTGGGGACCCTGGGGCTGGCGGCCACCGGGTACATCGCCACTGGGAGCGTGACCCGGTTCGGCATCTTCCTCGCCGCCGACGGGGTCAAGGTGCCGCTCTTCCCGCCCGTCCCCACAGCAATCCAACTGACGGGCGTCGGCGGCGGCTTCTTCTACAAGCCGACGGCTGCCGATGTGGACCGTGTCTACGACACCCTCGACGCGCTCAACGCCGACAGTGGCGGGTTCCAGGCGAATAACCCGAACGGGGTCCCGAGCGCCGACGGCGCCGAGTTCGCCGTCCTTCTCTACGCAGGCATCGGCCTCGTACAGACAGGCCCTGGCTACGTGCTCGACGCGAAGGGCTTGATCGTGGTCACGGACCAGTTCATGAACCTCGATCTGAACGGCGTCCTCCTGAGCCAGCCGGAGAACCTCACCGGCGGGGCCTACCTCACCGTCCAGTACGCCGACCCCGAGAACATCTCCGTCGAGGGCGGCATCCGGGTGGACGTGGACTATGCCGGGGCGCTCACTGGTGGAGCCTCCATCGACTTCACCTACTCGAAGACGGCGTGGTCGATCTACGGGCGGGTCGGGATGAGCGTCGTGAGCCTGATCGACTTCAACGGCGAGTTCGTCGCCAGCCCGGTCGGGTTCGCCGCTACGCTGTCGTCGGAGCTCACGTACGACATCGTGATCGCGAGCGCGACGGCGTCCTTCCAGGCTGAGTTCTGGTACGAGTCTGCGACAGGCGACTTCGGCGCCTACGGCACGACGTCAGCCGATGTCTCCGTCCTGGGCGTGTCGATCGCCGCGGTCCGGTTCACAGGCGCCCTGATCAAGCAGACGCGGGCGTCGCAAGACTACTGGCTGCTGTACTGCAGCGCCGCGGTCGAGACGTTCCTCGGAGACATCGCCGTCTGGCTGGCGCTCGAGAACGGCGACGTGGACGGTGGCTTTGGGTCCGACGAGCGCTACGAGCGGATGGTGAACTCGGCCCGGCAGACGGCGGCCAACATGCTCCAGCAGGCGCAGCAGGCGAAGACCGAGGCGCAGCAGGCCGCCGCTGCGGTCTCGGCCATCCAGGAGGAGGCCCGACGCGCGGCGGAGCGGCTCCGCCAGACGGCTGCTGCCGAGGAGGCGGCACTCGCCGTGGCCCGTGAGGAAGAGCCGCTCTACCGAAGCCTCGGCTCTCAGCTCTACGCCGACAGCTACCCATCCCTGCCCGACTGGTGGCGCTCAGCGTCGGACGTCGTGCGTTGGGTCAGCGCGCAGAACTACATGGGCTTGCTTCCTGACGACAACACGGACCAGTACCGGAGCTTCTGGGCGAGCGTCGATAGGAACTGGCAGTCCCGCCCCTGGCTGACGCCGCGTGGTCTCAACGGGACCCGTCGCGGGTTCGGCGGGCGGCCGCCGGTCGGGTTCGAGGCGCTCCAGCGGGCGCTCGACCGGAACGCCGCAGAGATGCGGGCGGCCGTCGACACGCTGGAGTCGATCATCCGCGTGGCGGAGGCCTACGTCGCCCAGGCCGACCGCCTGCTCGCCGGCCTTCCCTCGGAGCAGGAGCGCCAGCGGATGCACGGGACGGTGGGTTCCCCGCTGGCGCTCCAGGTCAGCGCGACGGACCCGGCCGACCGGACCTTCGCCTTCCAGTCGGAGGCGGCGGCGAGCCTGGTCGTGTCGCGGACCGACAGCCGAAGCCGGACCGAGCCGTCCGTCGTTCGCGAGCAGTACGCCTCGGCCGTCCGCGACATCGCCCAGATGCACGAGCGGATCCGGACGAGCCTGTACCACCTCCAGACCTCGGCCTTCCGGGAGTCGATGGAGCAGATCAACCGCTACTTCGAGCCTCGGATCGGCGTGGTCAGCGCGCAGCGCTCGTTCCTCGCCGACCGCCGCGACGCAGCCCAGCGCCAGCGGGGCGCGTTCGACCAAATGGTGGCGGATGACTACGCGGACTACTATGCAGCGCCGTTGCCCGTCCAGGACGGGAGGACGGAAGAGCAGCAGCGGTCGGTGCGCGTCTGGGGAGCCATCGGGACGTACCGGAATCGGTTCTTCCAGACGCATTTCAACGCGGCTCGCATCGCGCCCATCATCCAGCGTGGGACAGCGGCGCTCCGCCCGGAGGGCATCGCCTACCCGCCCCCGGAACCGGCCTTCCGCACGATGATGACGTCCATTCACTACGACATCCACATGTTCGGGATGGAGGCCGCGCTGGAGGAGTTCGACACGTACGTCGGCACGACCAAGCAACAACTCACCGAGTACCAGCAGTCGCTCTACGACGACTTCCAGCCCTACACCTCGACCGTCGATCGGCTGTTCGGCCAGCAGGTCCGGCTGGCGCAGTCCGTGACCCGCGCAGCAGGGCTCTACCGCGAGTGGCTGCTCGGGAGCGAGCTTCCGGGGATCGACGAGTCGACGGTCGCCGCCGAGATCAACATGGAGCTTCCCGTCCGGACCTACGCGAGGCACGGCTACGGCCGCTACGCCGCCGAGCTGGAGCCGCTCACGCCTGCCGTGCGGGTGATCTCGCAAGACGCCGCGGGCACCGAGGTCTACGGGGCCTACCTGCTGGTGACGGCGCCCGAGGGAGGCCTCGACTTCCTCCATCCGAACATCGCAGGTCGCCCCTATTCGGAGGTCCGGGCGGCGTTCGAAGGCCAGCCGGTGATCAGCATGGGGACGGCGTCCCAGCTGACGCAGCTGTTCCCAGACGCCTCGCCGGCCCTGGACGAGGGGACGCCGCCGCGCGTGTGCGGCCGTGCCCAGATGCGGAGCGTCGGCGGGGTCCTGAGCGCTCCCGTCGAGGCCTGTGTCCAACTCGAAGACGATCGAGGCGTGTTCACGAACGACTCCTTCTACAGCCGCCCTCCCAATGGCCGGTAGCGCCCGAACCCACCGCTCGCTCGCCTGGTGGCTGGCCCCGCTGGCGGCCCTCGCGCTCGCCGCGACCGCCAGCGGGCAGTCGTTCGAGGTTCGGCCCGTCCCGCTGGCGGACGGTGGCGCGGCCGTCTACCACACCGCTGACGTGGGCCTCGACGAGTCCGTCTTGCTGGAACGGAGCGTGGCCGGAGGGCCGTTCGAGTCCGTCACGCCGGAGCCGGTCCGCCTGCCGGCCGACGAGGCATCCGCCGCCGCTGCGTTCGGCGACGATCTGGGCCCCATCCTAGAGCAGACGGGCCACGCGTCGGCGTTCGTGGCTCTTATTGCGCTCGCCAGCGACCCGGTCGAGGCCGCCTCTCAGAGTGCCGTCTCGTCGGGTGCAGCCCGCGCCCTGGCGCGCGTGATCGTCGACGCCGCGGCGCCGGCCGGGCAGCAGGCGACCTATCGCGTCACGATCCTCGACGGGAGGGGCGATCCCACAGCCCGCCAGTCGGAGGCCACGGTGACCCTGACGCCGTCGCTGCCTCCGCCTCCCGGTGGCCTCTCCGCATCGCACGAGGGGCTCCGCGTGATGGCCGCGTGGATTGCCGCTCGCGACGAGCGCGTCGTCGGGTACCGCGTGTTCGATGGCGAGACCGAGCTCACGAGTCGGCTGATCCTCCACAACACCGCCCGTTCGCCGGACTCTGTGTTCACCTCGTTCCGAGTCCCTGCGCCCGGTCCGGTCCGCCTGACCGTCCGGTCGGTCGACATCGTGGGCCAGCTCGGGCCGCCGAGCGGAGAGCTCTCGTACACCATCACGGATAACGTCGCGCCCCGCTTCGTCGACGGCGTGGCCGCTTTCGCCAGCCCCGACGGTGCGATCGACGTGACGTGGCCGCTGAGCCCGGAGCCCGATCTCGCGGGCTACCACGTCTACCGCGCCAGCGGTACCGGCGACGATGACGAGCCTGTCCGCCTGACGGACACCCTGCTTCCCGCGGCCACCACGGCCTATCGCGACGAGGTGGTCGCCGGACGCGGCGCCCGGTCGTGGTTCTACCGCGTCCAGGCCGTCGATGCCGCGGGCAACGCCAGCCCGCTGAGCAATGCGGCGATGGCACAGGTCGAGGACCGGGTGGCCCCGCTGGCGCCCTCCGCTCTGGCGGCCCAGTTCGACGGGCGTGGGGTGGCACTCACGTGGGAGGCGGAGGTCTCCGACGACCTCGCCACGTTCGTCGTCGAGCGCCGCCAGCTCACCGCTGGCGCCGCGCCGACGCGGTCGCCAGTCACCATCGATACGCTGCGGACGACCTCGGTGCGCGACCTCGGGCCCGCCGACCTCGGCTTCCAGGAGGGCGAGATCTACCGGTACTACGTCGCCGCGCAAGACAGCGCCCGCAACACCAGCCGCGCCGACTCCGTCGAGATCCGGATTCCCAACGTGACCCCGCCGGAGCCTCCAGGGTCGGTCGCTGCCGTGAGCCACCAGGGGCACCGCGTTCGTGTGACGTGGGCAGGCTCGGCCTCGACCGACGTGGTCGGCTACCGGATCTCGCGGGATGGCGGGACGCCTGCAGATGTCGCGGGTACCGAGTACCGCGACAGCGACGTCGTGCCGGGCACGCGCTACGCCTACTCGGTGGTGTCCGTCGACGCCGCGGGCAACGAGAGCACGCCGAGCCGGGCCGAGGTCGTGTTCCGCGATGCGACCCCGCCGCCAGGCGTTCGCAACGCGCGAGCCCGGCTGGGCGAGGGGGGCGTGACCGTGACGTGGGAGCCGTCGCCTGCGCCGGACGTGACGACGTACCGCGTCGAACGTGCCGCGATCGTTACGGGGACCTACGAGCCGCTCGCGACGGTCGAGGGGACGACGTGGACGCACGCCAGCGGGACGCAGGGAGCCTGGTACCGCGTGGTCGCCGTCGACACGTCAGGTCTGGAGGCCGCGCCGAGTGAGCCCGCACGCGCGCTCGACCTGCGGTGAGGGGGGCGACTCGAGCGGGCAGGTGGCTCGTCCTCGCCCTGCTGGCGGTGGGTGCCAGCGCGCAGACGCCCCTGGCAGGCGGTCTCCGCGCGTACTCAGAAGGCCGCTTCGACGAGGCGATACGTCTGCTCGACGATGCCCGTCGCTCGGAGCCCAGCCGCCGGGACGTGTACGCCCCACTCGCCGTTTCCCTCGCGCAAGTCGGCGACAAGCGCCGCGCCGAGGCCGTCGCGGATGATGGACTCCGTCGGTTTCCCGACGATACCGCCCTGCTGCTCGTCAAAGGAGAGATGCTGGTCCAGCGGGATGCGCTCGCCGATGCGGTCCCCATCTACGAGCGGCTCGCCCAGCGTGAGGTCGACGAGGTCCCTCGCGCCCAGATCGTCGGCCGCCTCCAGTCGCTCCTTCGAACGCTCGTGACGCAGCGCTTCGAGTCGGGAGACGCTCGCGGCGCGGCGGAGTGGTCCAGGGCCGCCCTCCACCGTGAGCCGTCGGATCCGGCGCTTCACCACGCCTTGGCCTCAGCCCTCGCTCAGGACGGGCGGCCCGGCGAAGCCCTCGCGGCTGCTGAGGCCGGTCTGCGCGTGGCACCCGACGATCTCCGCCTCCTCGACGCCCGCGGAGGGCTCCTGCTCCAGGCCGGTGACGCCGAGGGCGCGCTCGCTCCGCTGGCGGCTGTGTACGCAGATGACTCCACGAACGTCGAGGTGGGCCTTCGCTACGCGATGGCACTCGTGGGGGCCCGCAACCCGCGCCGGGCCGGTGAAGTCGTGGAGGGACTCCTCGCCGTACATCCTCGCGACCTCCGCATCTACGAGGCGCTCGTCGCGATCAACCGGCGGATGCGGTACACCTCGGGCGTGATCGCCGCTCTCCGCCGCCGGCTGGCGGTCTTCCCCGACGATGCCGAGGCACGCGTCGCTCTCGCCGAGACGTACGAGGCAGTCGGGCGGTGGGAAGCCGCTCGCGGCGTGTACGACACGCTGGGTACGACGCAGCCTGAGCGTGCGCGTCTCGCGATCGCACGGACGTACGAAGCGGAGGGCGATCGGCGGACGGCCGCGGAGCTCTACCGCGACCTCGACGTCGAGACGAACGGCCGCCCTGAGGTCCTGCGAGCGCTCGGGCGGATCTACGAAGGGCTCGGTGCGTGGCCCGACGTGCGGGAGGTCACGGACCGCCTGCTCACCGAGGAGCCGACGGCCGACGCCTGGGCGCGCCGGGCGAGGGCTGCGTGGGCGCTCCGACGGCCGCAGCGGGCGCTCGACGCCTACCGCCAGTCGCTCGCGCTCGACCCAGACCTCACGAACGCCCTCCTCGGGCTCGCGACCGTCCTCTTGTCACAGGGGGATACGACGGCGGCCTTCGAGCGTGCGACCCATGCTGTCCGGCAGGGCCTCGCCGATGTCGAGGCTGCGCGCGCCATTATCCAGCCTGAGGGCTCGGTCCAAGTCCCGCCGCCGCCCGACGGCGAGCCTGTCTCGCCAGCGGTCCGCCTCGCCCGAATCGATGCCCTGGCCGACTCCGCCTTTGCGTTTTGGTCCGCTTCGTTCGATCCGGCCCGGACAGAGCCCATTCTGCAAGGGTTGCTCACTGCGACTCCGGACTGGGGGCGCGTCCAGTATCTGGCAGGTACCCACTACGCCCGTCACGACGACCTCGCTCGTGCCGAGACGCACTGGACCGAGGCGGCCCGTCTCGCCCCTCGCCACCGACCCACTCACCTCGCGCTGGGGCGGCTCCACGAGCAGCAGGGGCGTCTCGACCGTGCGACGTTGGATTACGAGCGGGCACGGTCGCTGGATGAGGACACACCCGACGCCTACCGCGCGCTGGTCCGCGTCAGCCGCCAGCGGGGCACGCTCGACGCGCTCCTCGACAGCTGGCGCCTTCGCCTTCGGTCGACGCCCCGGAACGACGTGCTCCGGGCAGAGCTGGTGGACGCACTGAACCGAGCCGGCCGCTACGAGGAAGCAGCCGATCTCCGGCGCGACTCGTAACGGCTCCACGCGGTTGCCAAGGGCTTGGCGGTTGCCAACGGGAAATTGGAGACGGAAACGGGGAACTGGCCGAATGGGAGGGGAATCGCACGCTGTGCCATTTCCACGCTCCCTTCTTCTCTCCTCTGCCATGCCTGTCCGCCTCGGCCACCTCCGCCTCGACGTCGCCGACCTCGACCGCCAGACCGACTTCTACACGACGGCCCTCGGCCTGAGCGTCCGCGAGCGCGCGACCGACGACGTGAGCCACTACGCCTTCCTCACCGACCGCCAGCCGGTTCCCGGTGGTGCCGACGACGGGATGCACCACCGCCTCGTCCTCCGCCGGTCGCGCAGCGGAGAGGCCCCCGGGCCATCGGGACGGTTCGACCACTTCGCGTGGGAGGTCGACGACGAGGCGGACCTGCTGGCGCTCGTCGAGCGGCTGCACGAGATGGGCGTCGAGACGGATCTCCAGGAGGCGCAGATCGCGTGGCAGTGCTACTTCGAGGACCCCGAGGGCGTCCGCGTCGAGGTCTACTGCGACCGGCGCCAGCGGCCCGACGGCGATCCGTTGTGGCAGGGCCGCCAGGAGGACCTGCCGATCGAGCGCCTGCGCGCGGCCGTGTCGGGGTAGCGCCCTCCAGCGGGCCGCCCATGGCATTCCGCTGGCGCTCAGAGATGGTTGGCCGCGCGCGCGGAGAGCGCCAGCGGGCAGACTACTTCGGCGGGGGTGTGCTCCGCATCGCCATGGCCGGGTCGAGCCGTGCCAGCCGCGTGAAGGCGTCGCTTGCGCGCGCGTGCAGCGCCGCCTTCTGGTCCGCTGGCGCCGAGCTGCGGAGGGCCGTCGCCGCGGCGTAGACGAGCCGGAGCGCGCCAGCGGCGGAGGCGGGGTCCCACACGTCGAGCCGGTGCTCGCGGACAGCTGTATCGACGTCGTCCAGGAGGGCGAGGGCCACGTCGGGGCGGCTGGCACCGAGGCACATCTCAGCCGCGGCCACGGTTCGCTCGAAGCGGTCGCGCGGGCTGGCCGCGCCCGCGACGAGGCTGGCGACGGCGCCTGGGACGTCGCCGCCGGAGGCTTGCTCGCGAGCTGCCTGGATGGCCTCGGCGCTCTCGTCGCTGCCAGCGGGCGCCCCGCTGGCGCCGCCGGCCGGTGCTGCGATCTCCTCCAGCCACGCCACGGTGAGTGGGTCTGCGAAGGGCGTGCCGTCCTGGAATGTGAGCGAGGGCAGCGCCGGCAGCCTGCGGACGAGCGAGGCCGTGTAGTCGACGACGGTCGCATGGGCGGCGGCGGCAGGTGCGCCGAGGCCTTTGAGCGCGCTCGACGCCAGCCGCTGCAGGTCGAGCCAGAAGTGGAATGGGCTCTGCTGGAACGAGGCCTCTGCCTCGCGGGCGAGGACGGCGTGGTTGGCTGCGGCGAGCATTCCCGCGAGGGCATCGCGCCGAGGTTTGGGCGGCGCTGGGATCTTGCCCGTCGGCGGCGGTACGTCGATGGCGCCCCACCGCGCCGCGCGGATGATGCCGTAGGCGACGGCATCGAAGGGGTCGGCCTCGCGGAAGAACTGGGCCACCTTCATCACGACGAGCGTGGCCTCCTTGGGCGTCGAGAACGAGGCGTCGGCGCCAGCGGATGCGCTGGAGGACGGCGGCGGCGTGCTCGGTGCTCCTGCGGCCTCCCCGTCCCCGCCAGCGGGCTTCGTCTCCGGCTCGGGCGCCTCCTCCGCTGGCGGCTTCGGCTTGGGAAGCCGCCGAAGCTGCTCGCGGATCTCCCGCAGCACGCCGCTGTAGGCGGGCGCGTCCTCGCCCATAGCCTCTGTGGCGAACGCCTGGAGCGCCTTCGCCTCGGCCTCGGCGTGCTCCAGAGACTCGCGGTCGTCGGGCGTGGCCTTGTTGTTCTGGATCCACCCGCTGGTGCGCTCGGCGACGAACTGGAGCGCTGCCTGGCGCCCTCGCATCCGGCGGAGCGGCGGGAACGCCTCCTCCCAAAACCCCTCGGTCACGGCGCGGACGGCGGCCAGCCCCTCGGCGATGCCCGCGTAGCCGTCGGTCCGCTGGAGACCGAGCGCGAGATAGCCTGCAACCGTCAGGTCCTTGGACGTCTCGCTCAGGATCTGTGTCGCGCCGTCCACGATGGACCCGAAGTCGACCTCGCCGGTGGCGGCGCCGAGCTCGTCGACCTCCGACTTGAGCGCCTGAAACGCGTCCTCGTACTTCATGTCGATGCCCGCTGGCGCGTCGCCGGGGATCGGGGCGCGGATGGCGTCGAGCCGGGGCGTCGAGAGCGGTTCGGGAGCAGCGTCGGCCATGAGGGTCAGCGAAGGGTGTGGAGCCGTGCGAGGATATCGGCGACGGTCGCGTTCGGATGCATCAGAGCGCGGTGGAGATCGGAGGGAAGGTCGGACAGCACGCGCGCCGGGTCGCCAGCGGGCCCGTCGTCGATGCGCGCGATCCGGTCGGTGTCCGAGGCGCCGACGAGGAGCGCTCGAAACGCCGGCACGGCGAGGTCGCCGAAGAACGCGACCAGGCGGCCAGGGCCACTGGTCCAGAACAGCGTCGGCGGGGCAGAGGCGGTGGGGACGAGGTGCCAGCAGACAGCGAGCCAGAAGGCGACGGCGTCGACCGTGCGGAAGTCGGGCGCCGGCGTGGGAAGAGGAAACTCGATCCCGTACGACGGTGACCGTCTCGGCATGCGCGCCAGCTGGCGAAACACGACCGCTGCCAGGCCCGGGTCCGGTCGCCCCCAGATGCGCTGCCAGAGGTGAGCTGCGGGGAGCGACGAGAGCGCACGCACATGGGCGTCGACGTCGTCGGAGCGGCCGTGGGCCGGCGCGAGGAGAGGCAGCGCGTCCCGCTGGCGGTCGGCGGCTTCGAGCGAGGCGTCCCCGTAGAGCGCACCGGTCACGAGGCTCGCCGAGGCATCGCAGAGCGACCGCCAGCGGAGGGGCCAGGCGGCGGCCCCATCGGGGTCGAGACCCTCCTGCTCGACGGTGCGGCCCGCGACGAGGGGGAAGGCACGTCCTACGGCGTCGCGGCCGAGCTGGAGCGCGCCTACCAGGGCGTGAGCGCCTGGCGGCGCGAAGACCGTTCGCCAGAGGGGGCCGGCCTTGCCAGGCTTGGACCGGAGCGCGCGCTGCGACAGGTCGTCCAGGTGGTCCAGGACCGGGCTCGGAGGCCCGCGGCGGACGAAGTCGGCCCGGTCGGGGAGCTTGCCCACGAGAACGGCCCCGGTCCTCAGCGGAGGGGGAGCAGGCTCGTCGTGGGGGCTCTTGCGGAGGATGGCTCGGGGCGCGTCGCCAGCCGCTGGCGCTCGACGCCTAGTTGGCCGATCGCGGCAGGGTGAACTGGAAGAACGACCGGGGGCTGGACAGCGGCGAGTCCTCGTTGCTCGTCCGCATCTCGTAGACGGCCGTGACCGTGTGCGGGCCGTCGCGGAAGCTCCAGCGGACATCGTAGAGCGTGCCGCCGCGCGGACGGATGGTCGCGGCGTCCATCAGCCGGAAGACAGCCCAGTCTCCCTCGAACTCGGTCGAGAGCGGGCCGCCCTGTCGCTGGACCGTCACGTAGGCACCGGGGTCGCCGGGCCACGAGAGGCTGGCCCAGCGCGTGCTGCCGAGACGATAGACGCTGTTGGTGCCGTGGACACCCACGGCGACCGCGTCGACGGCCATCTCGCGCTGCGCCGCATCGGAGGAGTAGTCGGGCAACTCGGGGCGGAGCCGAAAGGAGAGGTCGCCGGAGAGCGCTCGCCCGATGGCTTTGCCTTTCTCGATCGCGGCTTCGAGAGCCGGGGAGGCGTCCTCGCCGACGGCCTCGGCCAGAGCGTCGAGGTCGCCGCCGGGCTCGAAGAACGAGCGCGCGTCGCCCAGCGCCGCATCGCGGCTGCTGGATGGCGAGAACGGATACCGCCCGGCGACCTTCTCGGTGTAGGCGTCGCGGGCTTCTTCCAGCGCTTCCTGGGCGGCTTCCTCGGCGGCATCCTGTGCTGCTCCCTCGGCGACTTCGACGGCCACCTGGGTCGTGATGTCGAGCGGGGCGAAGAACAGGTTCTCGCGCGTCTGGCGGTCCATGCCGCGTGTGCCGGACTCGACGATGTCCTTGGTTTCGAGCAGCAGGTCGTTGGCCATGCCGGGGTCGCCGGCGGCGCTCCCGATGCGCCGGCCGAACTGCGCGAGTGCCTCGATGGAGGCCACCAGGCCCTCGTCGGCCGTGCCGGCCGCCAGCTCGGCCGCGTTGAGGCGGTGGATGCCGCGGAAGGCCTCCGCGATCGGGTTGGCGCCGACCGTCGAGTCGGCGTCCGCGGCGTCTCCTAGGCCGACGGCGTCCGCGGCCCGGTCGATCAGGCCCCGCTGGCGAGGCGCCACGTCTTCGGCGGGGAGCGTGGTCTGCTCGGTCACGTTCGCCAGCAGCCACCCGATGGGCGAGTCCGTGGGCGACCCGAGGACCGCCAGCCGGGTCTCGGCCTGGGCGTTCGACACCTGCTTGTAGCGGACCGAGTGGAGGAAGTCGGTCCACGACTCGATGTACTCGCGCTGGTAGCGGCTCATCAAGCCGTCGTAAACGGCGTCGGGGTCGCGGAGCTCGGCCGGGAGGTCGGCGGAGGACCGGCCGACAACCCAGTACTCGCCAGCGGGGTCGGCCGAGGCCTGGCGAAAGCGGCGCTTGACGACGCGGTCCCAGCCGTCGCGCGTGAAGAAGCCCGGCACCGATCCAGAGGGACCGAACAGGTCGAGGTACTCGGGGGGTACGGCGTCCTCGAGACCGAAGTCGGACAGCCGCGCGAGGGCCTCGCGCTGGATACGCGCGTAGAGCCCGTCGAGCGAGGGCTCCACGTCCACGACGGAGATGGCAGAGCGGACCAGCCCCTCGTCGGCGTAGAACGGCTCTGCGAGACCCTCTGCCAGCCCATCCACGAAGGCATCGGTCTGGGCGATGACGAGCGTCGTCAGCTCCTCTCGGTCCTCGTTGCCTCCGAGCGCACCGCGAGGGGCGAGCTCCGCCAGCCGGGCTTTGAGCGCATCGCGGAGATACGCGCTCTGGCCCAGCGAGTCGGCATGGGTGGTGAGGAGCAGGTAGGCCTCCAGGTCGTTCTCGATGTCCACCCGGACGGCGGCCCGCCGCGCGGCGGACTGGTCCACGGCACCCGTCGTGTCGGGCCGGTTGAACGTGCGTGCTCGGGCCAGTGACTCGCGCAGCTGGCGCACGGCATAGACCTCGACGAGGTCCCGCGCCAGCCGGTAGTAGAGTCGCTGAGCCGGCTCGCGGACCGTGGCGCTCCGGTCCAGGCCCAGCATGAGCGTCTTGGCAATCGGCCGCGGCGCCTCCAGCCGCTCGACCTCTTCGCGGAACGACTCGAGCCGGTTCACGTCGGCGAAGCGAGCCCCGTCGGCTCGGAACGTGACGCCAGCGGCGTCCTCGGCGGCCGCCACGACTGACCGCAGGTCCAGGCTGCTCCGCGCGCCTGCGAACCCCAGGATGACGGCTGCCAGCGCGGCCACGCCGAGCGCCGTCAGACCGGTCCGCGTCATGGCGCGCCAGGTGGCCCCGGTGGCCTTCTTTGTGCGCCGCGCGAGGTAGCGGTCTGGGAAGACGACGTCGGTGAAGACGTCCTTCAGGAAGTAGCTCTTCGGCTCCGCTGGCGGTCGCGGCGGCGGCGGCGTGCGCAGCCCGAACTGCTGCGCGAGCGCGCCGATCACGCGGTCGATGGGCGCGCCCTCCTGGGTACCGCTCGTGAAGTAGAACCCTCGGAACAGGGCGCCCTCCGAGAGCGGCGTCGGGACGAACACCTGGGCGGCGAACGTCGCCAGCCGGTCGCGGAGCGCCGCGAACTCCGACGCGAAGTCGTAGACCCGCTGGCGCTCCTCGCGCCTCAGGTTGCGGGAGAGGCGCGCGTTCCGGTGCGGCCAGAGCCGGTCGAGGAGTCCGTCGAACTCCCGCTCGACCACCTCGGCGGGGTCGGCGGTGGAGTAGGGCTCGACGGTGGCTCCCCACACCTGCTCGCGTCCGTCCCGGTCCAACTCGCCGAAGAACTCCACGAAGCCCGGCACGAGGTCGGTCTTGGTGACCACGAGGTAGACCGGGAGTCGGAGCCCGAGTTGCTGTACCAACTCGTCCACGCGGCGCCGAATGTTGTCGGCGTGGTCCTCGAGGTCGCGTTCGTCGCCGAGAAGGTCCTGCGCGCTGATGCCGAGCAGGATGCCGTTGACGGGCCGGTCGGGCCGGCTGGTTTTGAGGGCGTCGAGGAAGGCGTTCCACTCGTCGCGGTCCTCGTCCTCGGTGGTGTACCGGCCGGCGGTGTCGAGGAGGATGGCCTCGTCGGTGAAGAACCAGTCGCAGTTGCGCGTCCCGCCGACGCCGCGGACGCGCTCGGCGCCTCCGGGAAAGCGGAGCCCGCTCTGTAGCAGCGCCGTGGTTTTGCCAGCGCCCGGTGGCCCCACGAAGAGATACCACGGCAGTGCGTAGAGGGCTCTCTTTCCGCGCCCGAACCGGCTGGTGCCGCCCAGGTTGGACGCCTTCAGCTTGGCGATGGCGAGGTCGAAGGACTCCTGCATCCGGTCGATCTCCGCCTTCCGGTCGGGCGTGTAGGAGGCCGCCTCT
>JBCDLV010000051.1:0-14924 GCA_038744895.1 Bacteroidota bacterium
CCTCGTCGCCTTCCCGCTGGCGGCCTCCGCCCAGCATCGTGGCGACATCGTCCAGGTGGCCTCGTCCAGCAGCGACTTCGAGACGCTCGTCGCTGCCGTCCAGGCCGCCGGCCTCGTCGAGACCCTCCAGGGCGACGGCCCTTTCACCGTCTTCGCTCCGACCGACGAGGCGTTCGCCCGTCTAGGACAAGGCACCATCCAGAGCCTTCTTCGCCCCGAGAACCGTGACCAACTCGTCGCCATCCTGACGTACCACGTTGTCCCAGGTCGCATCACGGCCTCCGATGTCGGCTCGGTCAACGAACTGCGCACCGTCAACGGACAGTCGCTCTCGGTCGGCTCGCGGATCGACAACGCCCGTCTCGTCGCGACCGACGTAATGGCCTCCAACGGCGTCATTCATGCCATCGACCGCGTGCTGATGCCGCGCGAGATGCCGACGCAGAGCGCCCGCCGCTCCTCGCGCCACCACTAGGCCGCTCTCCCGCTGGCGATCCTCGCCAGACGCGGCCGCGAGGGCTCCCTGCCAACGGGGAGCCCTCGTTTCGTTTGGGTCTAGGTCGAGGGTGTTGGGCGGGCGGAGCCTTCCAGCCCATCGGCGTAGCCCGTCATCTCCAGGAAGCCGACGCCCGAGTGGGAGCCGCTGACGTCGACGGCGCCTTCCCAGTAGCGAACCGTGGCGTCGAGCTCCTGGGCCTCGAACGCGCCCGTGACCTCGATGTCGATCCCCTCCGACGGCACACGCAGGCGCCAGCGGACGGGGTACTCGCCGCCGAGGGGGCTCTGCCACGTCGCCAGCGGTTCCAGGCTGTACATGTCCGCGTCCAGGTGGCGCTTCGTGCCGTCCTCGGCGATGAGGGAGCCTTTCGACAGCGGGTCCTTGCTGCCGTCGGTCTGGCGGAGCTGGTAGAGCATCAGGTCCCGCCCATCGTCGAGGTGGAGGGCGAACCAGTCCCACCCCACCTGGTTGGCACTCAGCGCCGAGGTGCTCCACTCGCGGTCGAGCCAGGTAAATCCCTCGACGGGAACCGCCTCGCCATCGGGCAGCGTGACCGTCCCAGTGGTTGCCATGCGCGTCTGGGCGTAGTAGTAGCTCGCGTTGCCCAGGCCGATGCCCTTCTGGCTGAGCCCGCGGTCTCCCTGGAACACGATCGGCTTGACGGGACGTGCCGTGAGGTCGAACGTCGCGTCGTCGGCCTCGCCGGCCAGCCGCATCGGGAACGCCTCGCTGGCGTCCCCAGTGGCTTCCAGGCGAATGGGCCCGAGGAAGGCCGCGACGGGGTCCGACGTGGCGCCTGCCAACCCGGCCGAGCCCCTCGCGAAGCGCTCTTCGTCGTAGAAGGTCTCGCTCGCCACGTCGCCGATGGCGATGTGGGCCATGTAGAGCTGGTTCGCGGCCCACTCCGACTCGCGGCCGGCGCGGATGGTATCGGGCGTGAGGGCCGAGCGGAAAACGGTGAACTGGATGCCGAAGCGGCGGTCCGAGCCGTCCGTGGCGCGGACATTGCCGGTGACATACCACCACTCTGCCTTGAACGCAGGGTGCGGACCGTGGTCGGCGGGAAAGTCGAAGTCGATCACGCGGTCGGCGCGGGCATAGCCGGCGGTGTCGCCCGCCATGGCCTCGGCGACGGACACGCTGGCGCCCACCGTGGGCGCTTCACCTGCACACGCCGCCAGCCCGACGAATCCCGCGATCGCGAGGAGGGAACAGAGTCGTTTCATGCCACCGAAGACGACGACCTGCTGGCGTGGGATCCGACGAGAGGAGACGCAGGGACACCCATGTTTTGCACCTCATGACGCGGGGTCGGCACTCGCCCTGTCGAGGTTGGGAGCTCACATCCAACGCTTCCCATGACGCTCCTCGACCACGCCCAACGCCTCCAAGACCTGGCCTCCGGACCCAAGATCCTGGAGGCCGTCGACACCTACTACGCCGACGATGTCGAGATCGTAGAGGGTGACGGCCAGACGTTCCATGGCAAGGAGACGCAGAAGGGTCGCATCCAGTCGTGGATGGACTCCGTTGAGGAGATCCATGACAGCGGCGTCCGTGCCATCGCAGCGAACGAGACCACCAGCGGGACGGGCACCGTTCTCGCCGAGGTCTACTCCGACGTGACGTTCACAGGCGTCGGCCGGCAGTCGATCGAGGAGGTGGCCGTCCAGCGCTGGGAGGACGGCAAGGTGGTCCACGAGCGGTTCTACTACAACATGCCCTCGGGCGACGGCGCCGAGGCGTAGTCACTCACGTGCCCGCTGGCGGCCCCCACGGCGCCAGCGGGGACAACCAGACGGCGGTCGCGGCGTAGACTTGGGGCCTCTTCCTGTCTCTGCGACCCGTCGCCATGCGCCTCGCCATCGTTCTCCTCGTCGTCGTCACCGTTCTGGGCGTGCTCCTCGCCACGCAGGATGCCAACCTGACCAACGACGTCCGCATCGCCCTCCCGTTCGTCGACGTCGACTGGACTGGACCTGTGCTGTGGATGGTGGGCGGGTGGTTCGGCGCCGGTCTGCTGCTGGGCTACCTCGTGGCGCTTCCTGGGCGCGTGGGCGCGTCGCTCCGTGCGCGAAAGATCGAAAAGCAACTGGCGACCTCGGATGAGCCGGTCAAGCCGAGCGCCGGCCGCAAACCGGCCGCCTCATCCTCCGCGACCGAGGCAGACGAAATGCAAAAGCTGGCCGACGAGGTCGCGCGCCGGACGGAGTCGGTCCAGAACCAACCGCCGCCGTCCCAGACGATCTAGACCTGCGCTACCGGAGGCGTGTGAACGGGACCGTCGCGGCGGCTCCGGACGCACGCAACTGGGCCAGGTAGACGCCCGGCGCCGTGGCCTCGTGCCCGTCCCATTCGGCGGTCCCGCGCTCCACGGCTACCGTCGCCAGCTGGCGGCCGCGGGCGTCAAACACGACGACGTCGCCAGCGGGCGCGCTCGTCTCGAACGTGACGGCTCCCGTCGACGGGTTGGGGGTCACGCGCAGCGCCACGTCCTCGCCGTCCGGCGAGGGGAGCATCCCCGTCTCGCCTACTGACCGCCAGAAGAGGAAGCCGCCAGCGGAGGTGCCGGCCAGGATCTCAGGCTGCCCGTCGCTGTCGAGGTCGCCGATGGTCGGCGTCGTCCGCCGGCGGCCGGACAGGATGGGCTCCTCGGCCTCGAAGCGTGGTGCCTCGTGCGTGCCCACGTTGCGGAACACGCGTAGCTCCCCGGTAGCCGTGCCGATCACGATGTCCAGATCCCCGTCGCCGTCGAGGTCGCCGAAGGACGGTGCACTGTCGCCGCCGACTTCCTCCGGGAGCCCGATCGACTCGCGGAAGGCCTCGTCGGCCTCGGAAGGCGTGCCTCGGCCCTGGGTTTCGAACTGCGGCGTCTGGGGCGTCCCGATGTTTCGGTAGAGCCGGATTCGCCCGTTCGAGGCGCCGCCGATCAGGTCGAGGTCTCCGTCGGCGTCGATGTCCCCGAGCGACCCGCGCAGGTACTGACCCGTGTCGATATCGCCGAAGCGGTCGTCCACGCGCACAAACGACGGCTCCGCTGGCGTCCCGTTGTTCTGGAGGAGCGCCAGCCGGCCGTTGAACCCGCCGACGAGGAGGTCGAGGTCGCCGTCGGCGTCGAGGTCACCTGCGATGGGCGCGTAGGCGCCAAAGTCGTAGGCCAGCGAGAGCCAATCGGCATCGGCCAGTTCGAAGGCCGGCGCCGTCGCCGTGCCGGTATTCTCATAGAGCACCAGGTTGGCGCGCGACGGATCGTCCGGGTTGGACTCGTTGGCGAGGATGAGATCCGGGTCGCCGTCGGCGTCGAGGTCGGCGATGGCAGCCGCCGAGCGAGACCCGAGATCGACCGACTCGATCAGCCGGTCCGTCACGATGCGGAGGTCGGGCTCCGCTGGCGTGCCGGCGTTCTCGAATGCGATGAGGTTGGAGACGGCCGTCCGCGACTGGAAGCACAGGCCCCGCTGGACGCCCACGATGAGGTCGTAGTCCTGGTCACCGTCCCAGTCGCCGTAGGTCGGCGCGTTGTAGCCTCCGGAGGTCAGCGGCTGGCCGACGGGGAAGCGGTCGGACTCGAGTTCGAGTACGGCCTCGGTGCCGGAGCCCGTGTTGCGGAAGAAGAAGAGGCTGGGCGCGAAGAAGTCGCCCCAGAACAGCTCTGGCGCCCCGTCGGCGTCGACGAGGTCTGCGACGGCGATGGCGTTGGCGCCGTGCATCGACCCGCGCTGCGTGCCCGCGCCTCCCGGTAGGTTGGGCCCGCCTCCTGCGCCGCCGGGCACATCCACGGGGCGCCCGGCCTGGCACTGCGGGTTCTCCTCGTAGATGACGATGTCCTGATACTCGTCCGAGGCGAACGTGAAGAGCGGCCGGCCGGCTTCGTCGAGGCCGTCGTGCCGGTAGTACGTGATGGTCCCGATGTCGGCCTTGCCCGCGAAGAGATCCACGTCGCCGTCGCCGTCGATGTCGGCCAGCGCCGGGATCGAGGAGTCCTCGACGTTGACGGGCTCGCCAGCGCTGTCGCGCAGCAGGTCGGCGCCGACCTCGTAGACGGGGACCTCGGGCGTCCCCACGTTCTCCCAGTAGCGGACGCGGCCCGGCTCGCCACGCGCCAGCAGGTCGAGGTCGCCGTCGCCGTCGAGGTCGCCGAACGTGGCCCAGTTGCCGGGCGTGATGCCGCCGATGCGGTCCGTGCGCCAGACCCAGTCCGCGCCGTCGCGCTCGAAAAGCTGAAGGCCTGCGCCGCCCACGTTCACCACGAGGTCGGCGTCGCCGTCGGCGTCGATGTCCACGAGGGACGGGCGCGGCTCGAAGAAGCCCCCCACGAAGGGAAACGGGATGTCCTCCCCGCTGGCGGTCACCGCGAACGGCGCGGCGTCGCGAACGAAGGTTTGCGAGGCTGCCGCCAGCGGCGCGAGGGCCACCGCGGCGGCGAGAGCAAAGCGTGTCATCGAGTGCAAAAGCAGAGGGAGAAGCGCGAGACGCCAGCGGGGCGAATGGCCCGCACGCCCTCCCCCAGAGGTGAGGACGCGCGCAGGCTGGTTGTCGCGGACCGGCGACGGGCCGGCTAGTGGTCCATGCCGTCGTGATCCATCGAACCGTGGTCCATGCCGTCATGGTCCATCGAGCCGTGATCCATGCCGCCGGCCATACCGGGCAGCATGACCGGCTCTAGGCCGGACGGGTACTCGCCGAGTTGCACGACGCCGAGCAACTCGCCCGCTGGCGAGAAGGCCGCCAGGTTGCCGAAGGACTCAGCGCCCTGGGCCGTTCCCTCCGCGTTGTGGAAGAGGTAGTCGGCGGTCCAGGCACCGTTGAGGTTCGAGGAGGTCACGAAGAAGCGCGAGCCGTCCATGGCCGGCGCCGGGCTGTGCGGCTGGCTCAGCACGTCGCTCTGGACGGACCGCGTCATCTCGCGCGTGTCGGCGTCGAGGATCGAGACGGCGTCGCCGCGCTGGTCGGGGATCAGGATCGCCGAGCCGTCGTGGTTGGCGTGGGCGTGGTAGGGACCGTCGCCAGCGGGGAAGGAGGCCTCGAACGCCAGGTCGCCGTCCTCGGAGAGCGTGAAGAAGAGCACCTCGTCGGTCGAGCGGCTCGTGAGGGTGACCGTGTAGGGGTAGGTCGCCATCGAGTGGCCCATCCCGCCGTGGTCCATCCCGCCATGGCCGCCCATGTGGTGCGCCCCAAGGATGCTGAAGTGGATGAACTCACGCGGCTGGCCGTCAGTGGGGATCACGACCAGCGACGCGTCGCCAGTCTCGGCGTCATAGACGAGGGCCCTGCTGGCGGACTGCGTGCCGGTCAACTCGGCCGTGATGGCAAACCGGCCGTCCGGCGTGGCCGCCATCGCGTGGGGTACGTTGAACGGCGTGTCGACGGTCTCGACGGCCATCGTTTCACGGTCCAGGATGCCGAAGCCGGACGCCAGCGGGTCGGAGAGCGTCGAGCGGCCCACGAACAGTCGGCTCGTGCTCGGGTCGAGCGACAGCATGCCTGGGGTCGCGAAGGTGCCCTCCGCGGTGCGGCCCAGCAGGAAGCCAGGGTCGCTCGGGTCCATCGACATGTCCAGGCTCACCTTGGCGACGACGCCCGCGGAGACGAGCGACACGTAGGCCGCGCTCCCATCGCCCTCGAAGGCGAAGTGGTGAGGTCCATAGGGATAGCTCTCGATGCCGTGGTCGTCGAAGTAGATCCGCCGGATGAGGCGCAGCGACTCGGCGTCGATGATGGCGATGTGGTTCTCGGCCTGGACGCCTGCGAACAGCAGGTTGGTGGCGTCGGCGAACGGCGTCATGTCGCCGTCGCGGGCGCCACCCTCGATCCAGCGCGCCAGGTAGCGCTGCTCGTCTGCCTCCAGGTTGCGGAGGTTGGGGAACGGGATCTCCGCGTCGTCGGGCAGATCCTCGACGAACCGGAGCATCAGGCTACCCTCTGCATCGAATGGGACGACGAAGCCACTCGGCCCCGCCATCACGACATCCATGAGGTCGTAGTCGGCCGGGTTGCTGCCGCCGAGGACGGCACGGGCCGCCAGCAGGGGGCGCACGTGGTCGTTGTAGTCGAGCGACGTAACGGCGTCGTAGTTGATGGCGGAGGGATCGAAGCCGTCGCTCGGGTCGGCCACGGAGCGCGTGGTGTCACAGGCCGTAAGCCCGAGGGCGAGGAGGGCGAGGGGAAGAAGGCGAAGCATGGGGTCAGAGGGCGCGGGGCGTCAAACGCGAGGTCTGGGGTCCGGTTCGGGCGGTGCCGCGGCTCCAAGTGACAGGCGGATGCCTGCGCGAGGAGTTCGGGCGCCCGCTGGCGATCGTCCGCCAGCAGGGGAACCGAGACAACGTCGGAGAGCGCGAAGCCGTATCGAGCGGTCACGGCCCTCCGCGTGCCGAAAGGTAGAGCCCTGGGCGTGGATGCTCCGGTACCTTGCGGTGTTGCTGCCTGCCGTGTCGCTCCCTACGCCCCTCACCCCCTCCGGACGCGTCGCCGTCGTTGCCCCGGCGTCAGCAGCCCTGGACCCGACCGATGCAGAGTCTGGGCTCCGTGCGCTTCGCCAGCGGGGCCTGTCGGTGGATGTGACGCCCGCCCGGCCGACGGGCTACCTGGCGGGTAGCGATGACATCCGGGCAGAGGCCCTCAACGCGGCGCTGCGCCGCGACGACATCGACGCCATCGTGTGCCTGCGAGGCGGCTACGGGGTCCTGCGCCTGCTCGACCGGGTCGACTACGACGCTGCGCGCGCGCGCCCCACGCTGGTGGTCGGCTACAGCGACATCACGGCGCTCCATCTGGCGCTGTGGGCGCAAGCGGGCGTGACCGGACTCTCCGGCCCGATGGTCGCGAGCGACTGGGCCGCCGGCCTCGACGCCGAGACTGAGGCCGACTTCTGGCGCGTCGCCGGTGGCGATGCGGGCTACGACGTCGTCGGCCCAGGGGGGGAGATGCTGGCTCCGCTGGCGGAGGGCGAGGCCGAGGGCGTGCTCCTGGGAGGGAACCTGGCGCTCATCACGGCGCTGCTCGGGACGCCGTACCTGCCCGACTTGACAGGCGCGATCCTGTTCGTCGAGGACGTGGCCGAGGCGCCCTACCGGATCGACGGGATGCTGGCGCGCCTCCGGCTGGCGGGCGTCCTGGAGAGGCTGGGCGGGCTCGTCTTCGGGCTGTTCACCGGCGCCGAAGCGCCCCCGGGGCGGCCGACGTTCTCCATCGAGGAGGTGCTGGCGCACTACGCACCGCTCGTCGGAGGTCCCGTGGCGACGGGTCTGGTCTACGGCCACGTGCCCCGCAAGTCGACGCTTCCCATCGGCGTGCGTGCGCGACTGACGGCAGGCGCCAGCGGGGCTCGCCTCCACGTGCTCGACCCGGTGGCCGCGTGAGCTGGGTGACCGCCTTGGGACTCGTCGCGGCGGCGTGCACCATGGCGTCCTTCGTGCCGCAGGTGGTCAAGACCTACCGGACGCGGTCGTCTGGGGACTTGTCGGTGGGCATGTACGCCCTCCTGACGACGGGCGCGGTGCTGTGGCTGATCTACGGGATCCTCATCGACGACCTTCCGGTGATCGTAACGAACCTGGTGACCCTCGCGCTGCTGCTCGTCGTCGACGTGCAGATCCTCATGCACCGCCGCGCCCAATGATCCGCCTGGCCCTGTTTGCATCGGGAGGAGGCTCCAACATGGACGCCATCCTGAAGGCCATCGACGCGGGACGCCTCGACGCGACGCCGGTCCTCGTCGTGAGCGACCGAGAGACCGCGGGTGCGCTGGACCGGGCTCGCAAGCGGGACCTCCCGGTGGCCGTGGTGCCGCCCGGAGACGATGCGGCTGAATTTGGACGCGCTCTGCTGGACGTTCTCGCTGGGGCCGAGGCGGACACAGTGGCGCTCGCGGGCTACCTCCGCAAGATCCCCGAGCCGGTTCTGTGGGCCTACCCGAACCGCGTGTTCAACGTGCATCCGTCCCTCTTGCCGTCGTTCGGCGGGCCCGGCCTGTACGGACGCCGCGTCCACCAGGCTGTGCTCGACTACGGTTGCCGCATCAGCGGAGCGACCATCCATCTCGTCGAGGCCGACTACGACACGGGCCCCGTCGTCCTCCAGGAGTCGGTTCGCGTGCTGCCCGACGACACCCCGGAGACGCTCGCGGCCCGCGTGCTGGCCGTCGAGCATCGGCTGTACCCAGAGGCGCTAAGCCTCCTCGCCAGCGGGCGGCTCTCCGTCGAGGGGCGCCGCATCACCATCACGGGCTCCGACGCCCCCAACCCATCGATTCCGTCTCCTCCATGATCGCCGTCAAGGACCTTCCGCCTCCGCCCGACCGCGCACCGGTGCGCCGGGCACTTCTCTCCGTCAGCGACAAGACGGGGCTGGCCGAGTTCGGCCGCCGGCTGGCGTCGCACGGCGTCGAGATCTTGTCGACCGGCGGGACCGCGCGGGCGCTTCGCGACGCGGGCGTCCCCGTGACGGACGTGTCGAGTGCGACCGGCTTCCCCGAGATCCTCGACGGTCGCGTCAAGAGCCTCCACCCGGCCATCCACGGCGGCATCCTGGCGCGCCGCACCGACCCGGACGACCTCCGCCAGCTGGCGGAGCACGAGATCGGCACCATCGACCTGGTGGCCGTCAACCTGTACCCGTTCCGCGAGGCAACCGCTGGCGGCGCCAGCGACGCCGTCGCCGCGGAGAACGTCGACATCGGCGGGCCGACGATGCTCCGGGCGGCCGCCAAGAACTTCGCCTTCGTGGCCGTCGTGGTCGATCCTGCCGACTACGCCTCCGTCGCCGACGAACTCGATGCCAACGACGGCACGCTGGGTATCTCCACGCGGCGCCAGCTGGCGGCCTCCGCGTTCGAGCACTCGGCGTCCTACGACCGCGCCATCGCGGACTTCTTCGCGGCGACAGACGCGACCGCCAGCGGGGCAGACGCCAGCGGGGCGCGTGCCAGCGGAGACGACCCCGGGGGGCTCCCGCTGGCGCTGGAGCTCGACCTGCCGAAGGCGACCGACCTCCGCTACGGCGAGAACCCGCACCAGCGCGCGGCGCTCTACGGGGACGGCGACGGCTACGAGGTGCTCCACGGAAAGGCGCTGTCGTTCAACAACCTGCTGGACCTGACGGCCGCGCTCAACCTGATTCGTGAGTTCGCGGCGACCGATCCCACCGTCGCGATCCTCAAGCACACCAACCCGTGTGGCGTGGGTCGAGCGCTGTCGTTGGAAGTGGCCTACCACAAGGCGTTTGCCACCGACCGCCAGTCGCCGTTCGGAGGCATCGTGGTGGTGAACCGGCCGCTGGACCGTGCCACTGCCGAAGCCATCGACAGCGTCTTCACCGAGATCATCATCGCGCCGGACTTCGAGGAGGGCGTGCTCGGGTTCTTGCAGCAGAAGAAGAACCGCCGCCTCGTCCGCGCGTCGCTAGTCGCGCCTGCTGGCGGCCTCGACCTGCGAACCGTCGCGGGCGGTGTGCTGGTCCAGGATCCCGACCCGACCCTCGGAGCCGGGGTCCGCCAGTCGTGGACGGTCCCGACCGAGCGCCAGCCGACGGCGAGCGAGTGGGACGACCTCGACTTCGCATGGCGCGTGTGCAAGCACGTCAAGTCGAACGCCATCGTCTATGCTCGCGACGAGGCTACGCTGGGCATTGGAGCTGGGCAGATGAGCCGGATCGACGCTAGCGAGATCGCGGTTGCCAAGGGCGCCAAGTCCGAGCTGGACTTCTCGGGCTGCGTCGTGGCCTCGGACGCCTTCTTCCCGTTCGCCGACGGCCTGCTCGCCGCTGCTGACGCCGGGGCGACGGCCGCCGTCCAGCCTGGCGGGAGCGTCCGCGACGACGAGGTCGTGGCGGCTGCCGACGAGCGCCAGCTGGCGATGGCCTTTACGGGGCGCCGCCACTTCCGCCACTGAGCCCGTGGGTACCCCGCTGGCGCCTCGGCCTGACACAGGAACCTCAGGTATAGCCGCCCGCGCGGGAACGCGGATCGCCAGCGGGACCTCACCTAAAAATCCTAGCCTGACGCAGGGGCCGTGGCGGTGGGCTCGTTAGCTTCAGAGCCTTGCCCGAGTGCACCGTCCGACTGGTGGACGAGCCGCCTCGGGCGCCGCGCATGTTCCCTCCGCTCTCGACGGCGCTCTGGCGCCTTGCCTCGTGCTCAACCCGTTCTCGGTCGACGTCGCCATTGATCTCGGCACTGCCAACACCCTGATCCACGTCCGCGACAAGGGCATCGTCCTGAACGAGCCGTCCATCGTCGCCCTCGACCGGCGCTCCGGGAAGACGGTGGCCATCGGGTCTGAGGCGCTCCTCATGCACGAACGGACGCACAAGGACATCGAGACTATCCGGCCGCTCAACGACGGTGTGATCGCGGACTTCTCGGTCGCCGACGCCCTCATCCGCGGGCTCATCCGCCGCGTTAAGTCGGGCTGGCTCACCGGCATCGGGCGGATGGTGATCTGCGTGCCCAGCGGCATCACTGAGGTCGAGCGCCGCGCCGTCAAGGACGCCGCCCAGAACGCCGGCGCCCGCCACGTCATGCTGATCGACGAGCCGATGGCGGCGGCCATCGGGATCGGGCTGACCGTTCAGGAGCCTGTCGGCAACATGATCGTCGACATCGGCGGAGGCACGACGGAGATCGCAGTCATCGCGCTCAACGGCATCGTCGTGGACGAGTCCATCCGCGTCGGGGGCAACGAGCTGGACGAGGCCGTGATGCAGTACTTCAAGAAGCACCACAACCTGCTCATCGGCCAGCGGACGGCCGAGCGGATCAAGTGCGAGATCGGAAGCGCGCAGAAGCTCGACCCGGAGTTGGAGCTGTCCGTCAAGGGACGCGATCTCGTAACCGGCGTGCCCAAGACGCGCGTGGTGTCGAGTGAGGACGTGCGGGAGGCGCTTCGCCCGAGCGTCAACCAGATCGCCGCGGCCGTCGTGCGCGCGCTGGAGCGGACTCCGCCCGAACTGGGCGGTGACGTGCTGGAGCGCGGCATCATGCTGACTGGCGGCGGTGCGCTCCTCAAGGGCCTCGACGACTACCTCCGCGAGCGTACCGAACTGCCGGTGTTCGCGGCTGAGGATCCCCTCACGGCCGTCGTCCGCGGTACGGGCTCTGTGCTGGAGGACATGGACACCTACATGCCGGTCCTCACGAACTAGCCCCGCTGGCGGTCATTGTGGCACGCTGTTCAGAACGCCAGCGGGCGCAGGTGGCCTCGTCCTGACCCAGCTAGGCGACGCCGCCCAGGCGTGCCTCCAGGTCTTTCCAGTACCGCCGGCTGGCGCGGAGCTCCGTCCCATCCCGCAGCCGAAGTCGGGCATCGCCAGCGGAGGTGAGCCGCACATCGCGGACGCGGTTCACCTGGACTACCGTCGAGCGGTGGATGCGCGCGAACTGGCGCGTGTCGAGGCGTTCCGCCAAGCCCGTCAGCGTCTCGCGTAGCAGATGCGTCCGCGGGCCGACGTGCAGTGCTACGTAGTCGCCAGCGGCCTCTGCCCAGTCAACGGCATCGGTGGGGACGACGGTGAGTCGGCTACCCTCGCGGACCAGAAGCCGGTCGGTCGCGGGTTCAGAGGGCGCGAGCAGCTGGCGGAGCTGGTCGGCCAGGCCGTCGGGCTTGGCGCAGAGCGCGCGGACGCGGTCCAGAGCCTGGTGGAATCGAGCGTCGTCGTACGGCTTGACGAGGTAGTCGACGGCAGCGGCGTCGAACGCCCGCAGCGCGTGGTGGTCGAAGGCCGTCACGAAGACCGTGGCCGGCATCGCCTCGGCGCCGACCGCCTCCACGACGCCGAATCCGTCCAGGTGGGGCATCTGGACGTCCAGAAACACCAGGTCGGGCCGGTGGGTCTCGATGGCGTCCACGGCCTCGCGGCCGTCTGTCGCTTCCCACTTGACCTCGACATCTGCCACCGGGTCGAGCAGAAGCTGAACCGTCTCGCGCGCGAGCGGCTCATCGTCGGCGACGAGGGCACGGAGCGTCACGAAGAGACGAGTGAGGAGGCAGGCATGGGCATCGTGATCTCAGCCACGGTCCCCACGCCGTCGGTGCCGCGTCGAAGCGACAGGCGCGCATCGGGACCATGGAGGGCGGTGAGACGCCCTCGCACATTCGCCAATCCGACGCCCGTGCCGCTTCCGGAAGCCCCTGGTCCGGGCCCGTCGTCCTCGACCGCCATCCGAAGCACGTCGCCCTCGACGTGCGCCCGGATGCGGATCGTCGCAGGCCCCGAGCGCGTCGCGACGGCGTACTTGATTGCGTTCTCCACGAGCGGCTGAAGCGTCCACGCAGGCACGCGGATGGCTCGGGCGTCGGGGTCGATGTCCCACTCTACCGTCAGCCGGTCGCCGACGCGGACCTGCTCCAGGGCGAGGTACTGCTCCAGCGTGTCGAGCTCACGCGCCAGCGGGGCTTCGGCGGCGCCGTCGGCCTCGAAGCTGGACCGGAGCAGGTCCCCGAGCTGGCCGATCATCGTCACCGCGCGGTCGCCTTCGCCCTTGCGGACGGTCGCCCCGACGGCGTGCAGCGCGTTGAACAGGAAGTGGGGGCGCACCTGCATCTGGAGCGCGCGGAGCTCGGCTTCGGCGAGGTCCGCGCGGAGGGCGGCTTCGCGGCGCTCCCGCTGGCGCGAACGGTCGGCCGCCAGCAGGGCCCAGGTGGCCGCGACCACGAGCCCGTACGCGACCACGTTGACATGGAAGCGGAGGCCATAGTGCGTCTCGAAGGTGGCCCACGTCCAGTCGCTCGGCAGCCCCGCCAGCCGGAACGCCGTCACGTTGCCGAGGGCGTGGGCTCCGAGCGCGATGGCAGCGCCAGCGGCATGGACGGCGACGATCTGCCACGGAGCGGCGGTCCCCGGGCCGAACCGGGCCGCCAGTGCCACGACCGGCGGCGTCAGAAGCGCCCACAGTACCCAGTTGGGGAGCGTCGTCCAGAGCGCCGGCTGCCAGGCGACCGGCTGGCCGGCCAACGTCTGCTCGATCATGATCTGGCCGAGGGCGATGACCGCCGGGACGGCCCACAGCGCCATGACCACCAGGGCCGTGCGGCTGTGCGGCCACGAGTCAGGGACTACGCGCGGCTGCGCGACCGGGACGGCTGGGGCAGAGGCAGGGAGGGCCATGCCCTCAGGATGCGATCACGCCCGCTGCGGTTCCTACGACCGTGGCGGGCACCCGCTGGCGCTCCGGCCCAAACCGGCTGCATCCGGGGAATCCGTCCGCCAGCGGGTGGTGCTGGAATGCGATGCGGACCCAGGGGAGCCGCGTGGCGATCGCTCCGGCGACCCGCCAGCGGGTCAGCTGGCGGTCGGGGCGGGGTCAGTGACGCGGACGTCTGTCAGCGGGCCGTGGATGTCTAGCCAGGCCTCGGCGTTGGCGCTGGCGCGCAGCACGCGCTGCGACAGCGCCCCCGTGTCCTCGGTGGACTTCGTCAGCAGATCGACGACGAGCGCGCACAGGGAGAGCGGGACGAAGAGGGCCGCCAGCAGGCCGGCGATCCACACCTTGGCGTTGTACGTAACGACGTTGGAGACGAGCGAGGCCATGTCAGAGAGGGGAGATGGCACTCGCTACGGACTCGGCCTCGGCGAGTTACGAGAGCGCCTCGCTGGCCCGTGCGGCGTCCTCGACGAAGAGGCGGAACCAGGGCGTGTAGCGCTCGGGACGGGCCAGGAGGTCGGCCTGAAGAGTGTCGGCATCGACCCATTCCCAGCCCGAGACCTCGTCTGCCGAGGGCATCGGCTCGCCGTCGAACCGGCCGACGAACACGTGGTCGAACTCGTGCTCGACGAGTGGCTCCGGCCCGACCAACTCGGCGCGGTAGACGCGGGCGAAGGCCGGGCGGAGGGCACACCGGACGCCCATCTCCTCGTCCAGGCGCCTGCTGGCGGCGTCCACGGAGGCCTCTCCGGGGCGCGGGTGCGTGCAGGCCGTGTTGGACCAGAGGCCGGGCGAGTGGTACTTGCCATCGGCGCGGCGCTGGAGCAGCCACCGCCCCTCGCCGTCGAACAGGAACACGGAGACGGCGCGGTGCAGGCGGCCGTCGCGGTGGACGGACAGTTTTTCAGCGGTTCCGATCTCGCGGTCGGACGTGTCGACGAGGATGACGTGCTCAGGCATGACTCAAGATCGGGCGGAGCGCGTCAAGTGGTGCCTCAGGGCTCTCCCGATGGTCCAAGGCGGACTCGTTCGATGCCCGCTAGCGCTCCGGCGGCGTCTCCGAACGTAAGGCGGAGCGTACCGTCGGGTTCGATGGTGTCTGCCAGCGTGGGCGGGATGCGGAGGAGGTCGATCGGGGCCTGCCGACGCCGCGTGCCGAGGGCCTTGCGCACGATCGCCTCGTGGGGCGCCAGCCGCTCGTTCCACCTCGCGAGCGCGAAGTGGGTGTTCGGAAATCGGCGGAGGAGTGACTGCCACTTCTGCCCGGACACCTTGCCGGCTTCGCCC
>JBCDLV010000052.1:0-14861 GCA_038744895.1 Bacteroidota bacterium
GCAGCTTGGTCGCTACACGGATACCCGCCGAGGCGGCTTTCCTTCCGTCGGGGCTCTACGGCCCCATGCTGTCGAGCAGAGCGCGCTTAACCTGATGCGTATGGGGCGCGGCACGCCGCGCCCCTACGCGTGCTCCGATTCGACCGTGCGCAACCCCCGAGGCGGCGTCGTCTCCCTCCACTGCCTGTCCACTGACGCACTGCCCACTGACGCACTGCCCACTGACGCACTGACCACCGACGCACTGCCCACCGACCCGCCGACCCCGAGGCGGCGGCACCGCGCCTACCGCCGTCGCTTCGCGCGGGCCGTCGGCGTCGCCTCCAGCGGGTTCTCCGGCCAGTGGTGCTTCGGGTAGCGGCCGCGGAGGTCCTTGCGCACGTCGAAGTAGGCGTCGCGCCAGAACGAGGCGAGGTCGGTCGTCACCTGCACCGGCCGCTGCGCCGGGCTCAGCAGGTGCATCACCAGCGGGAGCCGCCCGCCGAGCACGCGCGGCGTCGCATCGAGCCCGAACACCTCCTGCAGGCGCACCGCCAGCACCGGCGCCTCCGCCTCGGTGTAGTCGATCGGGCGGACCGACCCGCTCGGCACCGTCACGTGGCTCGGCGCAAGGCGGTCGAGGTCGGCGCGGGCGCCGGGCGGCGCGAGGGCCATCAGAACCATACCCAGATCGAGCCGGCGGAGGTCGCCGAGCGCCTTCATGCCCGCGAGGTACGGCCCGAGCCATGCGTCGAGGCTGCCCAGGAGCGCCGCGTCGCTCACGTCCGGCCACCGATCCCCGAGGTGGTGGTGCAGGAACGCCAGCCGCTCGCGGAGGCGCCGCGTGTCCTTCGTCCACGGCAGCGCGCCCAGCCCGGTCTGCCGCACGCCCTCGACCAGCCCGGCCTGCACGAGGTGCGGCGCGGGACTCCGGATCGGCGCCTCGCGCAGCACAACCGCCCCGAGGCGGACGACCTCGCGCGCCCGTACACGCCCCGCCTCGGGGTCCCAGGCGACCTCCGCCTCGGTGACGATCTGGCTGGCGAAGAGGTCGTCGACGTCGTCGGCCGCGAGCGGCGCGGCGAGGAAGACGCGGGCGCCGCCCGGCCGGTCGTCGAGGTCGCCGACGGCCAGAAACGGCTCGTCGGCGAGGGGCTGGTCGGCCCCGAGGCGAGCGGCGCGTCCCTCGCGGAGCCGGTAGCGGGCGCCCTCGGCGGTGTCGGCCACGCGCTGCGCGACGCGGTCGGGGTAGGCGAGGGCGAGCAGGTGGCCGGCGTGGTCAAGGTCGTCGGGCCGGTCCTGGGCGGTCCAGGCGCGGCGCCATCGGGTCGCCTCGCGGCGGGCCCGGGCGAGGGCGCCCCGGTCGAGGCGGACGCCGCGGAACGACAGCGTCTCGCTCTTGCGCACCGCCTCGATGCGGAGCCGGAGGTCGGCGTCGGGCACGCGCTGCTCGAAGCGGAACACGTCGCGCTCGGAGAGCAGGCCCACGAGGTCGGCGGCGAGCGCGGCCCGGCCGGCGTCGCGGGCGCGGAGCGCCATGTGTGCCAGGCGCGGGTGCATCGGGAGGGCGGCCATCGCGCGGCCGTGGCCGGTGAGCGCGCCGGCGGCGCCGAGGGCGCCCAACTCGGCCAGCAGCTCGCGGGCGGTCGCGTAGGCCGCCTCGGGGGGCGGGTCGAGCCAGCGGAGGTCGGCTGGCGCGGCGCCCCACGCGGCGAGGTCGAGCGCGAGCGGGGTGAGGTCGGCCTGCGCGATCTCGGGCGGGGCGAAGGGACGGAGCGCCGCCTGCTCGACCTCGCTCCACAGCCGGTAGCAGACGCCCGGCTCGGTGCGCCCGGCGCGCCCGCGCCGCTGGTCCGCCTCGGCGGCGCTCACCCTCACGGTCTCGAGGCGGCTCATCCCGCTGCCCGGGTCGAAGCGCGGCCGCCGCGTGAGGCCGGCGTCCACGACCACGCGCACACCCTCGATGGTGAGGCTCGTCTCGGCGATGCTCGTCGCCAGCACCACCTTGCGCGTCCCCGAGGCGGCCGGCGCGATGGCGGCGTCCTGCTCGCGCCCGCTGAGGTCGCCGTAGAGCGGCGCCACGCGGACGTCTGCCGGGAGCCCCTCCCCGAGGCGGTCGGCGGTTCGGCGGATCTCGCCGGCCCCGGGCAGGAAGGCCAGCACGCTCCCCGCCTCGGCGTTGAGCGCCCGGCCAACGGCGGCCGCGACGGCGTCCTCGATGCGCGGCGGGCGACCTCCGGCCGTCGCCTGGGGACGCCCGAGGTGGTGCGTCTCGACGGGGAACGTGCGCCCCTCGCTCGTGACCACGGGCGTGCCCTCCCCGAGGAGGTCGGCGAAGCGGGCGCCGTCGAGCGTCGCGCTCATCGCCACGAGGCGGAGGTCGGGGCGGAGCAGCTCGCGCGCCTGGAGGCAGAGCGCGAGGCCGAGGTCGCCCGGCAGGCTCCGCTCGTGGACCTCGTCGAAGACGACCACGCCGACCGCCTCGGGGCCGTCATCGAGCGACGGGTCCGAGAGGAGGCGCCGCGTGAGGATGCCCTCCGTCACGACCTCGATGCGGGTTCGCCGGCTCACCGTCGCCTCGCCGCGGATCCGGTAGCCGACCGTGTCGCCGACGCGTTCGCCGAGCTGCGCGGCCAGTCGCTGCGCCGCCGCCCGCGCCGCGATCCGCCGCGGCTCCAGCATCACGATCGTCTGGCCCTCCAGCCACCCAGCCTCGAGGAGGGCGAGGGGCACCCGCGTCGTCTTGCCGGCCCCCGGCGGCGCCTGGAGCACCGCCGACCTTGCCTCGCCGAGGGCGTTTACGAGGCGGCCCAGGACGGCGTCGACGGGGAGGGCGGGACCGGGGAGGCGCGGCATGGACCAAGGTACCGGGCGCCCCCGAGGCGGCGGGAGGCCGGGGATCGCCTTGGGACCTATCCGAAACGCCCTCGCAGCGTCGCCCGGCTGCGCGTGCGCTGCGCGGCGTCGCGCTGTATCGCCAATGCTAGCGCATTGGCTGCTTCGCGCTCCTTGCTCAGCACCCGCTCGCTCCGGCTCCTTCTTCCACGCCGACGTTCCGGATAGATCCTTGGGGGACAAACGGCCGCGTGCCGAGTAGGACGCCCGCACCTCCCGGACCCGATGACCCTGCAACGCCGCCTCCGCGTCCTCTGGGAGCGGTACGTCGCCCCGACGCGGCGCGAACGCGACCCGGAGTTCCGCCGTGTCCTGGACGCGGCCACCGTGCGGGGTCTGCGCGTGGCCGGCCTGTTCGGGGTCGCAGCCCTCCTCGGGGCCGCCGTGGCGGCGATCGTGACAGGGATGCTAGCGGGCGACGGGATGGTGTCGTCGGCCGGCCAGATCGCGCGCATCCTCTCGGACAAGCTCCTCATCTTCGCGGCGACGGCGGTCTTCCTGATCGTCGCGCGCTTCCAGCCGGGGCTGCGGGCCGGGCGGTGGCTCCTGGCGGCCTACGTGTTCGCGGCCGCGATCCTCCTGACCGTCGACGACGTCACACGCCGCGACATCGAGTTCCTGGCGGCGTGGCTGTCGCTCCTGCTGTTCCTGACGGTCGGGACGGTGCCCTACCAGCCCGTCCAGACGCTCGTCTTCGGGGGGCTCCTCACGATCGCCCACACGCTCGTCTCGGCCAGCTACGGGTGGACGAGCGGCCTCGACGACGGCGAGACGGTCCGCCGCCTGTCGTACCTCGTCCTGGCGACGTTCCTGGCGACGGTCATGAACGGGGCGCTCTACGCCGGGCGCCACGCGCAACACCGCGTGACGGTCCGGGTCGCGCGCCTGCGAGACCGCCTGCGGCGGCGCGGGCAGCTCCTCGAAGCGCGGCGTACCGAGCTGGAGGCCCAGCAGGCCGAGCTGGAGGCGTCGCTGGAGCGGCTCTCGAACGCCCAGGCGCAGCTCGTCCAGCAGGAGAAGATGGCCTCCCTCGGCCAGCTCACGGCGGGCGTGGCCCACGAGCTGAAGAACCCGCTCAACTTCGTCAACAACTTCGCGCAGCTCTCGCAGGAGCTGCTCGACGACTTCGAGGCGGAGATCCGGGAGGACGCCTCGCGCCCGGTCTCCGAGGCGCTCGACGCCTCGGGCGACCTGCTCGACGACCTGCGCGCGAACGCGGCCAAGATCCGAGATCACGGCCGCCGCGCCGACGGCATCATCCGCAGCATGCTGGCGCACAGCCGCGCCCAGCCTGGTCCCCGCCGCCCCGCTCCACTGAACGCGCTCCTCGACGAGTACGTCGGCCTCGCCTACCACGGGATGCGGGCCGAGCACACGGGCTTCCACGTCGAGATCGACAAGCGCTTCGACCACGAGGTGGGGGAGGTGGCGATGGTGCCCGAGGAGATGGGCCGCGTGTTCCTGAACCTGCTCGACAACGCCCTGCAGGCGGTCCGGATGCGCGCCGCCTCGGAGAGCGGCGACTACGCGCCGCGCCTGACCGTCTCGACGCGCCGCCTCGGGGCCGACCGCGTCGAGGTGCGCGTGGCCGACAACGGGCCGGGCGTCCCCGAGGCGGACCGCGAGCGCATCTTCGAGCCGTTCTTCACCACCAAGCCGACCGGCGAGGGCACCGGCCTCGGCCTCTCGCTGACGTACGAGATCGTGGTGCACGGCCACGGCGGCACGCTGGACCTGGAGACGACCGAGGGCGAGGGGACGGCCTTCATCGTCACCCTCCCCGAGGCGGGGCCGGAGGCCACCGAGGCGGAGGCCGACTCCGAGGCGGCGGGGGCGACGCCAGCCCAGACAGACCGCCTCGGGGCCTGAGGCCGGCGTGTGCGTGCGGCTGTGCGGACAGAGTTGGGGGACGCCGTCCCACCACGGCCTGCGTCCCCCAGGGAGCCCTCCGGGTGGAGGGCAGGTCAGGAGGCTACGGCAGGCGGCCCGAAGAGTCCTCTCGGCGGGTGGGGTAAGCCGCTAATTCACAGCGCGTGCCCAGCCGAGGCAATTCCTCGTGCGCGCGGGATCGCCCGAACGCGCGGGCGAACAAGCATCTCCGGCGGGGGCAATTCCTCGTGCGCGCGGGATCGCCCTGAACGTCGCAGCCACCGTCTCGCCGAATGGGCGGGATAGGCCCCACAGATGTTCGAGCCTTCGGCCTCCCCGACTACCTTGTCGGCCGCGTTTGCGCCATGTCTCGTCCCCGCCCCTGCCTGCTCTACCACTTCGTCCACCTGGAGACGCTCCCCGCGATCCTGGCCGCAGGGGAGCTGCTGAGCACGAACCGACTGGCGGAAGGGCAGAAGCGACCTGCGCGGGACATCGCGAGCAGCAGCCTGCAGCGGAGACGTGGCCGGACCCACGTTCCCCTCGGCGGCACCCTGCACGACTACGTCCCGTTCTACTTCGCACCCCGGTCTCCGATGCTCTACCGGATCGGGAAGGAGTGGACCGCCTCGGGGGAGGCCACGCCGCAGGACCTCGTGTACCTCGTCTCGTCGGTCGAGCAGGTCGAGGCTCACGGCCTGACGTATGCGTTCTCGCTCTACCACGCCGTCACCCGGCCGAACGAGTTCTTGACCGATCCCGGTGAACTCGACCGCATCGACTAGCCGTTGATGCAGAGTCGGATGTGGACCGACACCCGCGACGACAACGACCGCCAGCGGCGCCGGCAGGCCGAGTTCCTGGTCCGGGACCGGCTCCCGCTTTCGGCCCTCGAAGGCTTCGCGACCGCCGACGCCGACCGTGCTACGCAGGTGGACGCTCTCGTACGCGAACACGATCTCGACCTGAGAGGTAAGCCCAGGCCGGACTGGTACTTCACGCCCTGACCCTATCTTCCGAACGCCCCTCTCGCCTCCGTTTTCGATGATCGAGCGTACCACCGGTGATCTGCTCCAGGCCCCCGCCGAGGCGCTCGTCAACACGGTCAACTGCGTGGGCGTGATGGGGAAGGGGATCGCGCTCCAGTTCCGCAAGACGTTCCCGGAGAGCTACTCGCACTACAAGCGGGCGTGCGACGCGGGTGCCGTCCAACTCGGCCGGGTCCTCGTGTTCGACCGCGGCGGACTGGCGGATGATGCCCAGGGGCCGCGCTACATCGTCCAGTTCCCGACGAAGGGCCACTGGAAGAACAAGTCCCGCCTCGGGGACATCGAGGCGGGGCTCGTCGACCTCGTCGACACGGTCCGTCACCTCGGCATCCGGTCCATCGCGATTCCCCCGCTTGGGAGCGGAAACGGCGGCCTCCACTGGCCGGACGTCCGCGAGCGCATCGAGGCGGCCTTCGCCGACCTCCCCGACGTGCGCGTCCTCCTCTACGAGCCGGGCGGCGCGCCCCGCGCGCAGGACCTTCGCGTCGAGACCACGCGGCCGAACCTCACGGCGAACAAGGCGGCGACGGTCGCCCTCGTGGACGCCTACGGCGCGCTGGAGTACCCGCTGTCGGCCATCGAGGTGCAGAAGCTGACGTACTTCGGGTCCGAGGTCGGGCTCATGCGAGGCTTCGCGTTCGAGGCTCGCCAGTTCGGGCCGTACGCGGAGACGCTGCACCACCACCTCCGCGACATGGACGGCCACTTCGTCACCGGCGTGGGCGACCGCGACCAGGTGCGGACGGAGCTGTCGCTCCTCCCCGGCGCGCTCGACGAGGCCCGCGAGGTGATGGCCGGCCAGCCGCCGGAGCAGCAACTCGACGCCCGCCTCGGGGCCGTGCGGGAGCTGATCGAGGGGTTCGAGACGCCGTACGGGATGGAGCTATTGGCGACCGTCCACTGGGTGATGACCCGGAAGCCAGGAGCCGCCGACGACCTCGCGGCGACGGTCACTGGGGTTCATCAGTGGAACGACCGCAAGCGGCGGCGGATGTCGGAGACGGACATCGAGGAGGCGTGGCGCCATCTCCGCGCGCTCGGGTGGACGCCTGCGCCCGTGCCAGCGGTGCCGCTGGAGGCGTAGTCAGCCTTTGGTGTTGCGAACTGACCGGCGCGCCTTGTCGTTCTGACGGTGAGCCTGGTTCCGCGCTATTCGTTTCGCGTACCCCTGCTCGTGCCTCTTGAGCAGGCTGTCGAGCGTCATCGCATGTCGACGTAGCTGGCGGCGGATAGCCGGGCTATTCATCTCCTTCGCTGCGCGGTAGGCGTAGCGGGGAAAGTTGGTCGATCCCACGTGCGAATAGCCTCGGTAGAGGCGGCGCGAACTGAACTGAGCGTCCTCGCCCGTCTTCCGAGCCTCCTGCACGCGCTCTTTCTCGCGCATGACGGCTCGACCCATCCGCCGGTAGTACTTCGTGAGACTGTTCGGGCGCAGCCGGACGACCTTGCCGTCGAACACGAAACCGAGATACTGGACCTCGGCTGCCTCGCCCGTGTCGGTGCCATCCGCCCGCATCTTGGTGATCGAAAGGGTGTCCTGGACAGGCTTGGCGACGAACCGCTCGGTCTTCTCTTTGCCCAGCTTGATCTTGCGCTCCGCGATCATCTCGTTGACCGTCTTCTCAACCTCGACTGCCTTGTCGAGCGGACAGATCACGAGGAGGTCGTCGCTGTAGCGTCGGTAGACGCCTCCGACCTTCGAGACGTACGCCTCGAAGGCGAGGTCGAACGGGAGCATGTACAGGTTCGCCAGAACGGCGCTGATCGGTGATCCCTGCGGGATGCCTTTCCCCGCCTCGTTGACGGCGATCAGCGACCGGCCCCGGTCCTTCTCGCGCCGGACACGGTCGCGGAATTGCTGGGGCGAACAGATTCGAGGGACGCGAGGGCGCCGTCCCTTCCGACCGCGGCGCCGACGATCCTTTTTCCGCTGGATGTAGTGCTTCTGGAACAGCTTCTTCAGCCGCCGCTCCTTGACGAACGCGAACCGGGTGACGGTCCTGAAGACGGCGTAGTGATCGTCGGGTAGCCGGTCTACATCGAGAAGTGCCGCCCACTCGCGCTTCAGGAGGTCGTGATCGAGTGTGTCGAAGAAGCTCTTGACGTCGAAGGCCAGGACGGCGCAGGGCGCGTTCTGTCGGATGTCGTCGAACGCCTCGGCAGCAAAGTGGATGTTGGTCTTGCTGAGCGAGCGGTAGGCGATCACGCACGGCTCACATACCTCACCGTCCAGCCGGTCATCGTACGCCTTCGTCAGGATGTCCGCGTAGTAGGCGAAGACGTGAGAGTCGACGTGGGACGCAAAGCAGATCGGCCGCTTCTTCAGCTTGACCTCCTTCGTTCCAGAGTCATTCGCCTTGTAGCGGTCGACCCGAACGACGCGCTTGATGAAGGGGAAGAAGGCGTGCCGAGCGACCGCCTCGGGGTCGGTGACGAGTTGTGCCGCTCGTGCCTCCGAGATCGGCTCGTCGAAGTGAGAGTAGGCGCGGGGTCGGTACCACCCCTCCCGCTTGCGGTAGGGCTTGTTGAAGGATCGCATTGAAAGCGAAACGCCTCGGCGTGAGCCGAGGCGTCGCGGTTAAGCCGTAGCAACGAGACCGCCGAGCGTCTCCGGCCAGCATTCTGGCCGCGTACTAGGCGCACTCACCGGTGAAGGTGATTACGTGTTTGTGATCTGCAAAACGCATAGCTCGCCAGCCCGAAGGCGGACTGCAACAACGTAGCCGTAGCACCGATGTCCCCTTTCGAGAACACCACCGCGACCGTGACCCGGTTCGTCCAGACAGTGAGTCTGATGATCCAGATGGTCACGCTCGCACTCGCACTGGCGGGGTCCCTAGGGAACCCGCTGTGCGACGAGCTTCCCCTCGGACGCTAGGCTCCGAGGGCGCGCCAAGCATACGGGCTCATAGCGCGGTTAGCAAACGATAGGTTCAAGCGCTCGCAAGAATGATCGTGAGTAGCTGTTGGGCTGTTGCCTGCCGCGCACTGATCCCATCCGCGAGCCGGTCGCAATACGCCATCATTGAGTCCACACGCTCTGCAATGCGCCGCTGTTCAGCTTCGGGGGGGAGCGGAACGGGGTACTGTTCCATCCCAGACTTTGTGAGATGAACCATCGTAGAGCCGCGAGTATCGTTCTTCGCGTCCTCAGTCAGATCCTGAAGGAAGTGATAGAGGTAGTCTCGGTCGACGTCACCGTGGTGCGGCTCGACACGCCAGATGTGATAGTGGAAGATGGCTCTCGGTCCCCCCCAGATGTATGGCCCGAACGACGTGGACCAAGCGTACAGGAGGTCGCCCGGATCGCAGTACTTCTCATCCGGTAGATCGAGGTCAGAGTAGTACCAGGACGTGCCCCCGTTGAGGTTCTGGATGCGGATGACTGGGGTACCGGACTGGAGCAGTTCGGAGCGGCTGTAAGCACGGCCGTTCCAGAGTTCAACCAGATGCCCGAGTCTCGCCCACACCCATCCCTCCGGCACCTCGAACGGCCGCTCCGCCTCTGAGACGGGCTGGAGCGCCTTCGGCTTGCGGATCTCGCCCGCCTCGTGGCGCCGCCGCTTCTCCGTCTCGATGCGCCCGAGCAACACCGAGGCGGGCTCGTCGGCCGGGTCCTGCCGCGTCAGCTTGCCCCGGACCGCGAGGTCGAGCACCATTCGGCGGACGAGTGGGACCGCCTCGGGGTCGGCGAGGAGTGCGTCGAGGTGGGCCTCCGCGAACGACCACGGCGGGGCGCCGCCGATGGGTGCGTCCTCCGTGACGTGCCGGACGGTGGAGGCCGCCCACGTCTGGTGGAGCGCGTCGCGGCGGACGAGGCCGTCCCCGAGGCGGTCGCAGAGGGCCATCAATTCGTCGATGCGGGCGACGATCCGACGCTGCTCCGCGAGCGGCGGGAGGCAGACGGCCGCTTCTTCGAAATACGAGCGCGGTACCCGTTGTTGTCCGGCTGTGCCCGTCATTTGAGCCAGTCCTCCCTCGATGAAGCGCTCGGACTGGAGAAACAAGAGAATGTATAGGCTTTCTAGCTCTGTCGAGCCTGGACGTAAGACATGCAGCTCCGTTGTTCCCGCACCATAGCCGCTGGAGAGATTCTTGAAAATGACAGATTTTCGATTCTGAAAACAGGGCGTAATCTTCGCAAGACCAATGTCGCCTTCAGCGAAATGTGTGTATCCCTTCTTGACCTGACTCCACGAACGTTCTTCTGACGTGTGGCCTGATCCGACTCCGTCCTCGATCAGGGTCATCGGTACGAACGAGACCGTCATGTCGTCGTCCAACTTATTTCTTGGGTTGATTGCCCCTATCACGCCAACGCGCGTCCATATCCATCCGGTTGGTGCGTCGAACGGCCGTTCCGCCTCGGTAACAGGCTTGAGCGCCTTCGGTTTACGGATCTCGCCCGCCTTGTAGCGCCGCCGCTTCTCCGCCTCGATGCGCTCGAGCAACACCGAGGCGGGCTCATCGGTCGGGTCCTGAGCCACCAACTTCCCGCGAACGGCGAGGTCGAGCACAAACCGCCGCAGCCGCTCTACCGCCTCGGGGATGTCGACGAGCGCGTCGAACTGCTCCAGGAGGATCCGGTCTCCCGTCATGCGAGCGCCTCCGCCAGCGCCGCGCGGAGGGCGTCGCGTGTGGCCTGCACCTCGGCCTGCGCCGCCTCCAACTCCGCCAGCAGCTCCACCGGGTCGTGCCGCTCGGCCTCCTCCTCGTGCGGGTTCTCCAGGTCCAGGTTGAAGCCCCGCTCTACGAGATCGTCCACCGACGCCTTCCAGGCCCACTCCGTCTCTTTGCGATCCGTCCACCAGTCAGCGAGGTACCCGAACTCCTCGAAGCGGACCGGCTTCGTCTTCGTGTACTGCCGGTAGCCCTCCGGCAGCGGGTGCTCCACGAACCACGTCGCCTTCGTCGGTCGCCCCTTCTCGAAGAACAGCAGGTTCGTGTTGATCGACGTGTACGGCGCGAACACCCCGTTCGGCAGGCGAACGACCGTGTGGAGGTCGCACTCCGCCAGCAGCGTCTCCTTCAGCCGCGTTTTGACGCCCTCGCCGAAAAGGAACCCGTCGGGCAGGACCACCGCCGCGCGGCCGCCCTCCTTCAACCGCCGCAGGATGAGCGCCATGAAGAGGTCCGCCGTCTCGCGCGTGCGGAACTCGACCGGGAAGTTGTTCTCGATCCCGTCCTCCTCGACGCCGCCGAAGGGCGGGTTCGTCAGCACCACGTCCACGCGGTCCTTCGGCCCGTAGTCGCGGAGGGGCCGCGCCAGGCTGTTGCCGTGCTCGACCTGCGGCACCTCGATGTCGTGGAGGATGAGGTTGGTCGTCGCGAGGAGGTGCGGGAGCGGCTTCTTCTCCACGCCCCGGATCGTGGACTGGAGCACGTCGCGCTCCAGCACCGAGTTGATGCCCTTGCGCCGGAGGTGCTCGATGGCATCCACGAGGAAGCCGCCCGTTCCGCACGCCGGGTCGAAGACCACGTCCCCGAGGCGGGGGTCCACGCGCTCGGCCATGAAGCGGGTCACGGCGCGCGGCGTGTAGTACTCGCCCGCGTTGCCGGCGCTCTGGAGGCCCTTCAAGATCGTCTCGTAGACGTCGTTGAAGGCGTGGCGGTCGTGCGTCGTCGTGAAGTCGATCTCGCCCAGCTTGTTGGCGACCTGCCGCAGCAGCGTCCCCGACTTCATGTAGTTGTACGTGTCCTCGAAGACGCCCCGGATGAGCTGGCCGGCCGGGAGCGAGAGATCGAGCCGGAGGTCGGTCCCGTCGTCGGTCTTGACGGACTCGCCGCGGAGGACGGGAAGCAGGCGCGCGTCCACGAAGCCCGCGAGCGCGTCGCCGGTGATGCCCTCGTCGTCGGCCGCCCAGGCGCGCCACTTCAGGCGGTCGGGGAGGGGCGAGCGGTAGGCGTCGTCCAGCAGCTCATACTCCTGCTCCTTGTCGTCGAGGAGCTTGAGGAAGAGCATCCACGCGAGCTGCGAGATGCGCTGGGCGTCGCCGTCGACGCCCGCGTCCTTCCGCATGATGTCCTGGATGGACTTGACGGTGGACGCGATCGAGCTGGCGGTGCGTCCGCGCCCTGAAGCGGACGGCTTCGCGGCGGAGCGCCCCGAGGCGGGCGGCGTGGGCTCGGGCGGGGTCGCGTCGTCCTTGTCGACGACGCGCATCGAGGAGAAGAGGTCGGCCATGCCGGAGACTACGCAGCCCGGTACAGCGCGCGCGTCAAGTCTTGGACCGCTCGATGATACCCGTCCTTCCCGCCGAAGCGGCGGACGATCTCCAGGGGCGTTCCGAACCGGTTGAGCGGCTGCACGCGGAGCACGTCCATCGCCTCCAGGTCTTCGATTCCCTCGTCGGCGTACTTGTCGAGGAGCGCCGCCAGCACTTCTCGGGCGGGCGCCTCGTAGCGGTCGAACACGTCGGACCGGCGGGCCGTCCGGGCGCGCTCGGAGCGCGTCACCGGCGGCCGGTCGAAGGCGACGTGTGCCACGAGGTCGAACGGGTCCATCGAGGCAGCGTCCGCGCCCCGCTCGCGGGCGATCTCCTCGCGGAGCGCGTCGAGCGGAAGCCCCTGCTCCTCCATCTCTTCCACGACGGCGGCCTTCCGGTCCGCCTCGCGCCACCGTGTCAGGAAGTCGTCCAGCGAGGCGAACCGCTCGTGGACCTTCGAGCGGGTGAAGTCGCGGAGGCTCTCGGTGATGAGTCGTCCGTCGGCGCCGTAGACCATGTACCGCTCGTTCACCTTGCGGACCTCCACGCCGTCGGCGTAGAGCTTGCGCGGCCCGGGGTCCTGGCCGGTGACGACCCAGTCGCGGTCCGTCCCCGAGGCGGTCGGGTCGTCGGGGTCTGCCTCGTCCGGCTCCATCGTGTCGGTGCTCGGGACGGGCTCGCCCGGCACCACCTCGAAGACGCGCACTGGGTCCCCGTCGAACTCCGGGTCGGAGAACTTGTTGGTGTTGCGCCGGGTGTCGAGGATCGTGAACCCGACCTTGCCGTAGTCCTCGCGGAGCCGCGTCCCGCGCCCGATGATTTGCTTGAACTCGGTCATCGACCCGATCGAGCGGTCGAGCACGATGAGCTTGCACGTTTGGGCGTCCACGCCCGTCGTGAGCATCTGGCTCGTCGTCGCGATGACAGGGTACCAGCTCTCGGGGTCGATGAAGGGGTCGAGCTGTCGGACGCCGTCGTCACTGTCGCCCGTAATGCGGACGACGTAGCGGGCGTCCTCGCGCACGCGGTCGGCGCAGGCGTTGACCAGCTCCCGCCGCATCGCCTCGGCGTGCTCGATGTCCACGCAGAACACGATGGTCTTGGCGTACGGGTCGTTCGTCTCCAGGAACTCCGCAATCCGCTGCGCGACCGCCTTCCGCCGCTCCGGCAGCACGAGCGTCTTGTCGAAGTCCTTCTGGCCGTACTCGCGGTCCTCGATCTCGCGCCCGTAACGGTCGGTCGTGCCCGCCTCGGGGCGCCAGCCCTCCAGGTCCCGGTCCAGACTCAGCCGGATGACGTGGTAAGGCGCGAGAAAGCCGTCCTCGATGCCCTGCTTGAGCGAGTAGGTGTAGAGCGCGTCGCCGAAGTAGTGCGAGGTCGACACGTCGGCCGTCTCCTTCAGCGTGGCCGTGAGCCCCAGCTTGGCGGCGGGCGCGAAGTAGTTCAGGATCTCGCGCCACGCCGAGTCTGCCGAGGCGCTCCCCCGGTGGCACTCGTCCACCACGATGAGGTCGAAGAAGTCGGGCGAGAACTCGCGGTAGATGTTCTGGCGCTCGTCGGTGCCGCTGACGGCCTGGTAGAGCGCGAGGTAGATCTCGTAGGCCTTGTCTGCGGTCCGGTTCTGGACCTTGACCATCGCCCCGCCGAACGGGCGGAAGTCGTTCTGCATCGCCTGGTCGACGAGGATGTTGCGGTCCGCGAGGAAGAGCACCCGCTGGGCCTGCTTCGCCTTCCAGAGCCGCCAGATGATCTGGAAGGCCGCGTACGTCTTGCCCGTCCCCGTCGCCATCACCAAGAGCATCCGCTCCTGCCCCGTCGCGAACGCCTCGACGACCCGGTTGATCGCGATGCGCTGGTAGTAGCGGGGCTCCTTTCCGCCCGCCTCGGTGTAGTAGTCCTGGAGCACGACCTCGGCGGCTCGCTCGTCCAACCCTTTCCACCTTCGGTACCGTTGCCAGAGTTCGTCGGGTGAGGGAAACGCCTCCAAGGTGAGTTCGCGCTCGATGGTCTTGCCCTGTCCAGTCCGATCGTGTTCGATAAAACCACGCCCGTTGGAGCTGTAGGCGAACGGCACGTCGAGCGCCTCGGCATACGCCAACGCCTGCGGCATCCCGGCACCGACCGAGTGGCTCAGGTCCTTGGCCTCGATGACCGCCAGCGGAACGTTCGGCTTGATCGAGAGGACGTAGTCGGCCCGCCGCTGCTTGCCGCGCTTGTGCAGCTTGCCCTTGTGGATGATGCGTCCGTCCGTGAATGTCACCTCCTCACGGATCTGGCGCTGCACGTCCCATCCGGCGCCCACGAGGGCCGGCGTGATGAGCTTGGTGCAGACGTCGCGCTCGGTGAGGGTTGAAGCCATAGGTGCGTGTCGCCCCTCTTGTGGGCGAGCCGTTCCCCAACGCCTCGGCAGCGGCAGGGTGTCCCATGATAGGAGGGACAAAACCGCTCGTGCCGTTCGGGTACGGCGTCCCAACTCCGAGGCGGCGGCGTGTTGGCCTCCCCGGCTGGAGGCAACCCCTTCTCCCTGGCCTTGCCCGATCAAACAGAAGCGGCCCGTAAGCACTCGGATGTCAAGGCTTAAGGGCCGCTACGGGGTGCCCAGGACTGGACTCGAACCAGCACGGATTTTACTCCACACGCCCCTCAAGCGTGCGTGTCTACCAATTTCACCACCTGGGCAAGGTGCGTCCGGAGACGCCACAAAGAACGGGCTGGCGCGGGGGCCGAGCGGCCGGTGACTCCGGTAGGGCTCGAACCTACGACCCGCTGGTTAAAAGCCAGCTGCTCTGCCAACTGAGCTACGGAGTCGGCGCCCGAAGGCCACCGCGTGGGCACCAGCGGGCAGGGCGGCCAAGGTAGGACC
>JBCDLV010000053.1:0-14654 GCA_038744895.1 Bacteroidota bacterium
GGGCCGCCGTCCATCCGGTCAGCGTCGTTGCCGCCGAGGAGCCGATCTGCGCCGTCACCGCCGAAGAGAGCGTCCTGGCCGTTGTCGCCCCTCAACTCGTCGTTCCCAGTACCGCCGTAGAGCGTGTCGGCTCCAGCCGAGCCGCGGAGGACGTCGTCGCCGTCGAGACCGCAGAGGACGTCATCGCCCTGAAGGCCGACGAGCGTGTCCGGGCCGCCGGTGCCGACGATGATGTCGAGCCCGGTGGTCCCGGTGAGCGTGCCGGCGTAGGGCTGGCCGTTGTCGCGGCCGCCGACGATAACGCCGCCCTCTACGTAGACGGTCGCCACAAGCCCGTCGCAGGTCGGGACCTGAGGCCCGACGGGCCCTTCGCAGCCGACCGTGGTCTCGCCGTCGCACTGGTCGACGCCGTCGCTGCCGAGGGTGGTGTCGGTGCCCGGGCCGCCGATGAGCACGTCGTCGCCGGTCCAGCCGAGGAGGAAGTCGTCGCCGTCACCGCCCTCGGCGCGGTCGTCGCCGGTACCGGCCAGGAGGCGGTCGTCGCCGTCGCCGCCGAGCAGCAGGTCGTCGCGGGTGGCGGGAGCCGCTGCGGGAGCGGTCACAGCGGCGTCCGCTTCGACGCCGGGCGTGACGCCGGGCGTATCGACGGTCTGGAGGAGGGGACCGCCGGGGCCACCGGGGATCCCAGGGCCACCGGGAATGCCGGGGCCGCCGACCGCGCCCGACTCCTCGTCGGCGATCAGGGTGTCGTTGCCGAGGCCGCCGTCGAGGGTGTCGGTGCCGGAGATGCCGCAGACGGTATCGTCGCCTGCGAGCGCGAGGATCGTGTCGTCACCAGCGGTGCCGACGATGACGTCGGGCCCGGTGGTGCCGGTGAGCGTGCCGGCGTAGGGCGCCCCCGCGTCGGGGCCGCCGACGATGAGCCCGCTGGCGGAGACGTAGACCGTGGCCGTCCGTCCGCTGCACGTCGGAGTTTTGGGAGAGGGAGTGCCCGAGAGCGCTCCGAAGTCTCCGGTGCTCGCGGCCGGGGCGTAGACAGAGGTTGGGTAGTCGCTCAGGAACGCGTCGTACCGCTCTCGTGCCTCTTGAGCAGCCCCCTCGTCTCCGGCGAGCGCGCGGACCTGCGCAGACAATGCGGAGAGATATCCCGCCAGTTCGGCGGCGTAGGGTGGTAGCTCTTGCGACACGGCCAGCGCGATGAGGTCATCGGCGTCTGACGGTGGGACCGGAAGCAACGCCTCCGCTCGCCACACGGCCTCCGAGGCGCGCGCTAGCAGGTCCAGTCCGGCAGAGCTCCCCGGCTCGACCGTATACGTTTCTGAGTCCTCGGAGACCTCCCCCTGTGGCGGAGCATACCGGACCGTGAGTTCATATTCGCCAGGCTCCAAGCTCGCAGGTAGGAACTGAAGGATGTTGACGGCGACACTCCGAGAACCGCCCACGGGGATGGATGACGACGGCAGTGAGACGAAGATGAAGCCCTGGTAGATCTGGTACGGGGCTAGGAGCTCACCGGAGGGACCGGTGACTAAATACTGGAAGTGCCCGAATGGACCCAAGCGTCCATAATCCTGCGGCTCCCCTGACGTGTTGGTCACCGTGACCGTCGCGATGACGGGAGCAAGTCGCGGGTAGACGTTTCGGTCTAATGAGACGTCTACGGCGGGGGCGGGCTGCCCGACGGCAACGCTGGCGATGAGGCAGCAAGCCGCGAGGGTGGAGAAGGGTCGCATGGACGGTTCAGCTCAGGTGGAGACGTTCTAGAGGTCGACTTGACTGATGTCAGCGGACGAGAACGTGCCCGTCTTCGCAGGTCCAGGGCCGCTCCTCATCGTGGAGTTGCCAGAGGGCGGGTGGCTCCCCCCTGGGGCGGCCGGTGTAGAGAGGCTCATTCCAAGGGCGTGCCCTACCTCGTGAAGTGTGTTGAAGCGGATCATGTCCAACTCTGAGAGAGTCGCGACGATGGTGTCCTCGGGGTTGTTTGGGGGAGGGCTCGGAGCCGCGATATCGAAGGGGTTGAGGGGGTCGTTGATTGTAGAATTTCCATTGAGGTCAACGTTCGCGTATCTCGCGGTCCAGAGGACGGATCCAGACGTCTCCGCTACTAGAAAGGGAAACGTGATCGTGGCCGTCTCACGGATGGAGTTGTTGTTCCACACGTTGCTAATCGTGCTGACGTAGCACCTGGACACCGCGCCGGCGTCTCGGGCGGTTCCTCTATTAGTTCCGAACGTCAACGAGTACAAGTTGGGACCACCTGGCTGGGTCGTCGTCCCAGTCGCAGCCCATATGCCGCCTGAGATGACGTTCCCGTCCCCAGGTCCCACGTAGTTCTCGTCTAAGACAAACACAACGGCCTTCCCTCCAAAAAACTTCGTAGTCGGCGACACGTACGTGAGGGCGTTCGCTCCTGGGGTGGTCGGTCCCACGGAGTTTCCAGCCTCGTTCTTCGCCCCGTCGACGGTGTAGACAGTGATGCCCAGCTGAGATTGGACCTCTGAGGCAACGAACCCACCTGCGGTTGCAGAGCGGATGTCGAAGAAGACCTCCTTCGACAGTGGCTGGAGCCTCCGGTGGTCGGCACCGATGAGGACCCCCTGGTATTCCGCGAGCTTCGTGAACGCGTCGCCGTTGTTGGCATTCCCGGGGCTCGTCTCATCGTTCCACCCACCGTCGGAGTTCGTCCCCCCGAGCCCCAGGGTTCCACCGTTCACCGGGTTAAGCTCCCAGACATCCGCGATGGTGTCGCCGTCTGTGTCGACGGGCACCTGCACCTCCGACGCCAGCGTGTCGCCCGGCGCGCTACCCTCGACGGAGGCACGGAGGGTGGCCACGCCCCACCACGTCTGGCTCAGGAGCCGGACGCGGGCCGCGTCCCCCGCCAGCGGTACCGACCGCGTCCCCGTCGAGCCGTCGAGGTAGGTGAACTCGTAGTCCTGGATCAGGTCCAGCGCGACGGTTGACCGAAACCCGGTCGGGACGTTCTCCAGCCGCACGGTAGCCGTGAGCGTGTCGTCCTTGACGGGGAGGTAGGTCGCAGGGTCTACGTCGAACTCGACTGCGAGTGCTGGTGCGGCCACCGTGAGCAGCGCCGTGCCGGCGCTTCCGTCGCCAAGCTCCGCGGTGATCGTGACGGCAGCATCCGCCTCCGGCCACACGCCGTCGGCCGTGAACAACACCTTGGCCGCTTCGATGTCCGAGAACGCCAGCGGACCGGTCACCTCCGTCGTGTCGGTGCCAACGACGCGGAAGAGGCGCCCGTGCGGCGACGGCGCCGCCAGCGTGACGAGGGAGTCCGGGTGCGACACGCCCGACACCGTCACCCGTGCTGATTCTGTGATCAGGACGGAGTCTCGGTCAACCATGACCTCAATGGGTTCACCCATGGTCTCCTCGAACTCAGCCCGAAGATTCGACAGGAGCGGGAAGCCGTCGAAGAACACTCCATCCCAGAACCAGACGCCAGTGGAAGACGGGTTGGGGCTGGGAAAGGTGAGCCTGGGAACGAGACCACTTGTTGCAGTCCCTTCGAACAGGTGCTCGATGGCTACTCGGTCTCCGTCCTCGACGGGCCCAAGTTCCAAGACGACATCAGACGCATCCGCGCCCGTTCCTCCGAATCCGTACGCGATGTAGTTGTCGCACCCTGGAGCCCAGCCCGGCGCGAAGGTGACAAATTCGTCCGTGATCAACGGAGCGAGGTCGATTAGCTCCACTTCTCCCTCTCGGCTCCCAGACCACATCACACGCAAGCGGTGGTTTCTGGAGAGATAGCATTGCTCGATCCGAGTGCCGCCGCTATCGAAGCGAGGCTTCAAGACAATCCGAAAGGTGCCGCTGTCTACGAAGCGCCATGTCTCCCCAGATGCCGATCGGGCCACGGGTGCCACAGGAGCAGGCCGAGAACGCTCGATCTCGACGCGTTCCCGAATGACGATTTGTGCGGTCGCGCTGGTTGCTCCGACAAAATTGACGAGAACAACGGAGACGAGAACGCAGAAACAACCGGTCGTACGTGCGAGCAAGACAAATCAAGGTGAGCCTAGGCCAGTTTAAAAAGGGGCGTGTGTCTAGGGCAACCAGCAGGGTCACATTCAGAGCAATGAGACGGTTAAATGTGCTCGTGACCTTCCTGGGACTTCCTTCATCTCGCTTGTGCGCCTGCATGTACCTGCTGGCGCCGCTGCTCCCACCAGCGGAGCGCGTGCCGCGCCATGGTCCAGGCCGCGCCAGCGGACAGCCACGTCGACGCCAGCGGGGCCTCTCCGGTAGGCCTCCGTCTCCGGCCTGACCGTCTCCGACCCTACAGCCGCGTCCGCACGCCGAACTGGTGGAGGCCCCCGAAGCTGCCCCAGTTGGAGAAGGCATAGTCCACGCCGATGCGGCGGAGTTTGACGCCGGCGCCGACGCTCACGCCCGCCAGGTCGAGGCGGTCGCCCGAGCGGAAGTCGTCGCCGCGACGGCCGTTGTACCCGGCGCGCACGGCGAACGTGCTGCCCAGCCGCAGCTCGCCGCCCAGGGCGAGGTGGTCCAGCGTCCGAGACACCAGCGACGAGTCGGCCCCCGGCGTGCCCGGTCCCTCGAAGCGCTGAAGGTCGACGCCTGCCACGGAGACCGTCAGCGGGAGGTAGCGCAGCCGCTTCGAGACGGTCAGCCGGATGTCGAGCGGGAGCCGGTCGGCGGCCTCACCCAGCGAGGAGACGACGGCGCCGATGTGGTGTACGCTGGCACCCAGCACGAGCCCCTCGCTCGGGACCGTGTAGCTCACCCCCAGGTCGGCGGCGAGGGCCTGCGAGCTGGCGTCGTCGATGGAGGCGAACAGCCCGTGGACGGCGACGCCGGCCCGGAACTGCGGCAGAACCTCCGTGGAGGCCGCTACCGTGACGGCCGCCTCGCTCGCCCCGAAGGTGCCCTCGGCGTCCGTGCTCGGGTCCGCGGCCGACCGCCGCTCGAACTCGCCGTAGGACAGGAACCGGACGCCGCCCGCCAGGCTCACGCCGCCCCACCGCCGCAGGTCGCGAGCGAGCACTGCCGATCCCGCGTTGACGTCGTCCAGCAGGTTCGTGTAGCCCAGGCTCAGGCCCCCGCTGGCGTCCGGCGTCAGGAACGCCGGGTTGGCGAAGGCCACCGCCGGGTCGTCGCTGACGAGGGCACCGGGGCCGGCCAGCGCGGCCGTTCGCGCGGACACGTCGAGGCGAACCAGGTCGAAGGCGGTCTGCGTCCGCGCCTGACCGGACGCTGGGCTGGCGGCAATCGCCAGCAGGGCACACGCGGCGCTGAACGCGAGGAGACGAGGGGGCATGAGCGGAGGCCCCGGGCGGGGGCAGTCGTGCGAAACCGTCTCGAAGGGGCGACTAGGCGCTCAGGGTGGGGCGTTCAACGGGCGATATCCGAAGGTAGCCCGCGCCGAGGCGGATCGCCGTGCATGGCGCGGTGCCCCCGGCGAAGAGCGTGCGGATCACCGCCCCCTCTGAAACGGGCGCCCTTTTCGCACCGTCCCATGCGGGCGCCAGCAGGCCCTCCCGTACCTTCGGCGCGGCATCCAGAATCGACCCACACCCGAATGCTCAAGGCCCTCCAGAAGATCTTCGGCGGCGACTCCAACGAGCGCGAACTCAAGAAGCTCTGGCCCGTCGTCGACGAGATCAACGAGCACGCCGAGCGCTTCCAGCACCTCACCGACGACGAGCTCAAGGCCAAGACCGAGTCGTTCCGGGCCAAGATCCGCGAGGCCGCTGCGCCCGTCGAGGAGGAGCAGGCCGACATCCGCGCGCGCCTGCTGGCGGCCGGGGGAGAAGGCGCCGACGCCGACAACACCACCGGCGACACGCTCTCTGTGCGCGACCGCCAGGACCTCTACCAGCGCCTCGACGATCTCGAAGGCGACTGGATCGACGCCGTCGAGGACGTGCTCGACGAGGTCATGACCGAGGCCTTCGCCGTCATCAAGGAGACGTGCCGGCGGTTCGTGGGCACGTCCTGGGAGGCGGGCGGCTCCGAGGTCGAGTGGCAGATGGTTCCGTTCGACGTGCAGCTGATCGGCGGCATCGTGCTGCACCGCGGCCAGGTGGCCGAGATGAAAACGGGCGAGGGCAAGACGCTCACCTCCGTCGCGCCGATCTACCTGAACGCCCTCGTCGGGCGCGGCGTCCACGTGGTCACGGTGAACCCGTACCTGGCGCAGCGCGACGCCGAGTGGATGGGCCCCATCTTCGAGTTCCACGGCCTCACGGTCGACTGCATCGACAAGCACCCGTCGCACTCGCCCGGCCGTCGCCAGGCCTACCGCGCCGACATCACCTACGGCACCAACAACGAGTTCGGGTTCGACTACCTCCGCGACAACTCGTTCGTGGTCTCCGCCGAGCAACTCGTCCAGCGCAAGCACCACTACGCCATCGTCGACGAGGTCGACTCGGTGCTGATCGACGAGGCGCGGACGCCGCTCATCATCTCGGGCCCTGTCCCGCAGGGCGATACCGACGAGTACAACGACTTCCAGCCATCCGTCGACAAGCTCGTCCGCGACCAGCAGCGGCTCGTGGCGGGCTACGTCTCTGAGGCCGAGCGCAAGCTCAAGGAGGCCGACGCCGTCGAGGAGGCCGACAAGAAGGCCGCGCGCCAGCTGCGCGACGAGGCCGGGCTGGCGCTGCTCCGGGCACAGCGCGGCTTCCCGCGCAACAAGAAGCTCATCAAGCTCAAGGGCGGGCCCGGCGTCGAGATGCTCATCCGAAGCGTCGAGGCCGTCTACCTCGCCGAGAGCGCCAAGCGCATGCCGGAGGTCGACGAGCCGATGTTCTTCGCGCTCGACGAAAAGCTGCACCAGATCGAGATGACCGACAAGGGTCGGGAGACGATCGGGCGCGCCGCCGGCACCGACGCCGAGTTCTTCGTCATCCCGGACGTGGGCGAGGAGATCGCCAAGATCGAGCTGTCCTATGACGAGAAGAAGGCCACGCTCCTGGACGACCTCCAGGCCGACGAGTCGCTCACACAGGAGAAGCGCGACAACAAGCTCCAGAACGACCTCCGCGAGCTTCGCAACGAGTCCGAGACGGCCAAGCGCCAGCTGTACACGGCCTACGCCGAGAAGTCCGAGCGCATCCACGCCGTCAACCAGCTCCTGCGTGGCTACACGCTCTACGAGAAAGACAAGGAGTACATCGTCCAGGACGGCAAGGTGATGATCGTCGACGAGCACACGGGCCGTGTGCTGCCGGGCCGGCGCTACTCCGACGGGCTCCACCAGGCCATCGAAGCCAAGGAGAACGTGAAGGTCCAGGCGGCGACCCAGACCTATGCCACGATCACTATCCAGAACTACTTCCGGATGTACGCCAAGCTGGCGGGCATGACTGGCACGGCCGAGACGGAGGCCGAGGAGTTCGGCAAGATCTACGAGCTGCCCGTCGTGGTCATCCCGACCAACCGGCCCATCGCGCGCGACGACGACGACGACCTGATCTACAAGACCAAGCGGGCCAAGTACAAGGCGCTCCTCGACCGCGTCGAGGAGATCCACGAGACGGGGCAGCCGATCCTGATCGGCACGGCCAGCGTCGAGACGTCCGAGCAGATGGCTCGCCTGCTCCAGCGGGCTGGCATCAAGCACAACGTGCTCAACGCCAAGGCGAGCCGCGCGCAGGCGGAGGCCCAGATCGTGGCCGAGGCGGGCCGGCCTGGCGCAGTCACCATCGCCACCAACATGGCTGGCCGCGGCACGGACATCAAGCTGGGCGAGGGCGTCGTCGATCTCGGCGGGCTGGCGATCCTCGGCACCGAGCGCCACGACAGCCGCCGCATCGACCTCCAGCTCCGCGGCCGCGCCGGCCGCCAGGGCGACCCGGGGTTCAGCCAGTTCTACGTGTCCCTAGAGGACGACCTGATGCGGCTCTTCGGCCACGAGCGGACGGCCAAGATCATGGACCGGCTCGGCATGGAGGAGGACGAGGTTCTCACCCACAAGTGGCTCACGAAGGGCGTCGAGCGCTCCCAGCAGAAGGTGGAGCAGAACCACTTCGCCAGCCGCAAGCGCCAGCTGGAGTACGACGACGTGCTCAACGCGCAGCGCGAAGTGATCTACGACCGCCGCATGCACGCGCTTGAGGGCGACCGCCTCCGGGGCGACATCCTGGACATGCTCTCGGATCTCGTCGAGCGCATCGTGACGGCGCACTTCGGCAACGGCGACCTGGAGGAGATTCGGGAGTCGCTCATCCGGCACCTGGCCTTCGACCTCGACATCGACCCGGAGCAGGCGCTGATGCTGGGAGAGGATGGCCTGATCGAGAAGATCCTCGACGAGGCCACGGCCCACTACCGCCGCAAGCGGGCGGCGCTGGCCGGACCGTTCCACACGTCGGCACGGCAGATGATGGAAGCCGCCGAGGAAGACAAACGGCCTAAGAAGCTGTTCGTCGACTTCACCGACGGCCGCAAGGCGCTCCGCGCGACCGTCACCCCGGACGACGTGCTGGAGTCGGAAGGCCAGGAGATCAACGATGCCCTGGAGCGGGCCGCCGTGCTCTCAGTGATCGACGAGAAGTGGACCGAGCACCTCCGCGACCTCGACGAGGTCAAGCAGGGCGTCGGGCTGCGGAGCTACGGTCAGAAGGACCCGCTCATCGAGTACAAGATGGAGGCCTTCAAGCTCTTCAAGGAGCTCGTCCAGACCATCGACGAGGAGGTCGTGGGGCTCGTGTTCAAGGCGGGACCTCTGGTCCAGGGCGACAGCCAGCGCCAGGCGGCCCGCCGCGTCCAGCAGGTGTCCAAGCCTCGCCTCGACGCCAGCCGCGCGCAGGCCACCCAGGAGAAGGCGCCCAACTACGCCGCGCAGTTTGGCGGCGACGGCGCGCCGTCGTCCGCGGACCGCGACCCTTCGGCCCAGTCGAAGGCGGCGCCGGTGATCGTGGACAAGATGCCAGGCCGGAACGAGGTCGTGACGGTGATGGACCCGCAGGGTGGGACGCACCAGATGAAGTTCAAGCACGCCCAGCCAAAGCTAGACCAGGGCTGGACCCTGATGGGCTAGCCGACGGGCACGCTCCGCACCGGACCACTCGCGTCGGAGTACCCGGGCCCCATCCATCGGCCCGCTGGCGGTGAGCCTTCCGCCAGCGGGATTCGGCTAGCGTGCTACCGTGACCATCCGGCTGGCGACGCCCGCCGGCGTGACCACGCGGATGATGTACACGCCTGCGGGCAGGGTGGCCGCGTCGAAAGCGATCGTGTGGTCGCCCGTCGCTAGCAGGCCCTCGTGGAGGATCGCCACCCGGCGACCCAGTGCGTCGATGAGCGTCACCGTTGCCATGCCCGTGCTCCGCTGGCGGAGCGTGACCGCCAGCGGGCCGCGCGTGGGGTTGGGAGATGCCGTCACGCGCACCCCTCCGTCCTCGACCTCTGGACCTGTCGAGACAGCCGCGCCGATCCGCGTGCGGACCAGAAACGCGTTCTGGATCCCGCTGCTGTTGAGCGTCTCGTTGGAGACCCCGAGGTCGAAGGTCGCGGTGCCCCGGTAGGAGCCGCCGATCAACGCCTCGCCGCCGGTGACGACGGTGAGAGCCGACTGGATGTCGAAGCTGGACCCTCCGCCGACACGGAGATCCTCGAACGAGCCGTCGGCGGCGTAGCGTGCGAGGAACACGTCAGTCTCTCCTCGGGACGCTACGGAGGCATCGCCGGAGCCCGGGTCGAAGTCGGCCGTCTGTTCGAACGTCCCCGACACGTACACATCGCCCGCCTCGTCGACGCCGACATCGTTTGCGACATCGAAGCCGGGTCCGCCGAGCATGTGTCCGTACCGGAGGGTACCGCTGGCGTCGAACCCGACGAGGAACGCGTCGCCTCCTCCGATGCTGCCGACCTGCGTTCCGTCCACCTCGAACGAGCCGAAGGCGTTACCGACAACGACAGCCTGTCCCGATGCATCCACGGCGATGTCGCTTGCCCCGTCTGCTCCTGTGAGCGCCTGGGCGTAGATAAACTCACCGTCCGCCGTGTAGCACGCGACGAACGAGGCGAACGAGTTGGAAGAGAGCGTGCCTCCGCCCGCCGGGTCGAAGTCGACGTTTCCGACGAAGGCGCCCGTTGCACAGACGCGCCCATCCGGACCACGGTCCACGGCGACGCCTCGCTCGAACCCCGTGCTGCCGAGTCGAATGGCGAACTGCGTAGTACCGTCCGGATCGAAGTGGGCAACGAGCGCATCGGCACCCTGAGACTGAAGCGTGACTGTGTCGAGGTCTAGGCTGCCGATGAAGTTCCCCACGACCGTACAGCCGCCATCAGAGTCGACGGCGACGTCCCGGACCCTCGTCTCGCCCGTCCTCCCCACGAACGCCCGCGCGTGGACGATGTCCCCGTCCGCCGTGTAGCGGACGAGAAACCCCGCAGCGACATCTCCTACGTTCGATTGGATACCGCTCAGCGTCACCGTCCCTGGGCCGGGGTCGACGTCCATCGACCGCTCGAAGCCGCCGCCGACGCATACCGACCCGTCCGGTGCGATGGCGATACCGAGTGCGCGGTCCGGTTCCGTGCCGCCGAAGCGGAAGGCCCTGCGGACCTGGCCATCGGGCTCAAACACCGCGACGAACGCATCATCGCCGCCGGCTGAGACGAGACGGTCGCTCCCGAGCGTCAGCGTCTCGCGGAAGTACCCGGCGACCCAGATGGACCCATCCGGCGCGAGCGCGCTGGCCGTCGGGACGACCGTGCCACCGCTCCCGTAGGAGACTGCGAACTGGGCGGAGGCTGATGGGGAGAGCGCGAAGCCGAGGAGGACGATGCAGAGCCGAACGACCATGGGAGAGGGTGGGGGTATATCCCTCCCATCGACAGAGGCGGCCGAAACGGACCACCCGCCTCCCCAGAGCACGGTGTGCCCCGCTGGCGACCGAGGGGCCAGCGGGACTCGTCTACCGCGCGACCGTGACCGCGCGGCTGACGGTGCCTGCTGGCGTGACGGCACGGACCACGTAGACGCCAGCGGGCAGAGGCGTCGTGTCCAGCGCGAGCGCGTGCTCGCCGGCCGCCAGCGGGCCCTCGTGGAGGGCCGCCACCTCGCGGCCCAGCGCGTCGAAGACCGAGACCGTGGCCGGCCCCGCCGTCTGCTGCTGGAGCGTCACCGCCAGCGGGCCGCGCGTCGGGTTCGGTGCGATCCAGAGCGCGAGCCCATCTACCGCCGGCGAGCCCTCACTCGATACGGCCGCCCGTCGGGCGCCGGAAAACTCGCTCGTGTTCGCGAAGGTGTCCGTCGCCGTGGCGACGAGGTCGTCGCCCACGACCACGGGCGCCGTGGGCTCGAACCATACCTTCTTCGGGCACGGAGCCGTGCCGCCCGACCCGACGCACGCGCCGTAGTCGTCCTCGGTGTATCGGTCGCGCCCGACGACGAGCCGGCCTTCCTCACCGTCGGCGTCGGCCAGGAAGAACTCGATGCGGAGGGGGTAGGTGCTGGCGCCAGGCGCCGTGAGCGACGGGTCCGAGTCGACAGCGTAGATGACGTAGACGGAGTCGCCCACGGCTGCCGTGCCCACCTCGGCGATGTCGGGGAAGTTCTGGAGCCGGTTGGCCGCGTCGCTCCCGTCAGCGTCGCCGGGGTCGTTCGGTGTGGGCCCGTCGTCCTGGAGGTCGATCCCGAGCCCCGCGTTTTGGTAGATCCGGTTGCCCAAAATCCCCTTGTCGAATGAGACCGACGTCTCGGCCAGGATGACGACGCCATTCCGACCGTTGAACGCGATGTCGTTGCCCTCGCAGCAGAGGCCCGTGAGGTCGTAGGTCCCGCCGATCACCTGTGGCCCGGAGTTGACCGCGCGGACCCCGTCGTCGCCGTTGCCGAGGTTGGCCCCGTCCGCGTTCGTCCCGATGGTGTTGCGGCCCAGCACGTTGTTCTGCGTGTCGGTGCCTGAGATGACGACGCCGTTCCCGCCGTTGCCCGAGATCACGTTGTCGTACAGGTCGTTGTTCGACGCCCCGTCATTGAGGTCGACGCCGTCCCCCGAGTTCCCGAGCGCGGCGGTCCCGTCGACCGTCGTCCCGATGTGGTTGAACTGGATCGTAGTCGAGGTCGCGTCCTCGCCGGATACGTCGATCCCATCGTCGCCATTGCCGCTGATGAGGTTGCCCTCGGACTCGGCGTCGCCTCCGATGGTCGTCCGGCTGGAGCCGTCGATGAGGATGCCGTCCTCTGTGTTCGAAAGGGCGAGCGAGCCCGTCGCGTCGGTGCCGATGTAGTTGCCCTGGATGAGGGTGCCCGACGCCCCGGAGAAGCCGTCGATCTCGATCCCGATGCCGTTGCCCGAGACGAGGTTGCGCTGCGACGGGTCCGGGCCGCCGACTCGGTTTTCGCTGCCCAGGATGAACACGCCGACGTCCTCGTTGCCGCGGGCCGCTGTGCCGTCCACGGTCGTCCCGATGTACGAGCACTCGACGGCGTTGCCATCGGAGACAAGGGTGATACCGAACGCGCCGCCCCCGCGCCCGGACCCGCTGAAATCGAACCCGTTGACGACGAGGCCGCGCACGACCGAACCGTCGCTTCCGTCGCTGAGGAAGAGGCCGGCGCCGCTGTTGACGCGGGACCCGTCGACGACGACCCGGAGCGTAGCAGGCCAACCTGAGCAGTCAGCTCCCGGTTGTGTGAGCCCGTCGATCGTGACGGGGTCGGAGATGGCCGGGAGGCTCGTAGTGAGCGCCACGGTATGGGGCCCATCGCCCGGGATGTCGAACGCGATGACGTCGGCTCCTGAATTGTTGTTGGCGTCCTGGATCGCCCGGCGGAGCGAGCCGGCGCCCTGGTCGTCGGTGGTCGTGACAATGAACGTGGTCTGGGCTGTGGCCGTGCTGCTGGCGAGCGCCAGCAGAAGGAGCAGTCGGGTCATTGGAAGGAAGGAGGGCGGCTTGTGGAGGCAGTCTGCCAGCGGTCGGTGGAGGCCATCGGGTTAGCGGACGATTGTGACCGCCTGGCTGGCGGTGCCCGCTGGCGTGACCACGCGGACGATGTAGACGCCAGCGGGCAGAGCTGCCGCCTCAAGCGCGAGCGTGTGCTCACCGGTCGCCAGCGGGCCCTCGTGTAGCACGGCGACCTCGCGGCCCAGTGCGTCGAACAGCGCGACGCGAGCCGACGGGAGCGGCCCGTCGATGCCGAGGTGGACCGCCAGCGGATCGGGGTTGGGCCGGGCCGTTAGTCGGATGCCTTCTGAGACGACGTCGGGTCCCGCTGACGTCGGAGCGAGCGCCAGCGCCAGCGGCGCCGAGAACTCGCTCGTGTTGCCGTCGGCGTCGGTCGCCGTCGCGAGGAGGCGGGCGCCATCGGCTACCGGGGCGTCGATCGTGAACACGGCGGTCCGCTGGGCCTGAGCGTCCGACTCGGGGTAGGCGTCTGCACCGAGAAAGGTCTGGCCCTCCTCCCCGTCGTCGTCGGCGAGGAAGAACTCGACGCGGAGGGGGTAGGTGGCGTTGGCCGGAGCCGAGTCGACGGCGTAGGTGACGGCGAGCGTCTGGCCGCCGTCGATGGGTGCTGCGACGAGGTCCGGCGTGTTCTGCAGACGGTTGACGCCCTCGTCCGAGTCGCCAGGGTCATTGGCCGTGATGAAGGGGGCAGGCTCGTTGGTCGGCCGGAGGTCGATGCCGAGCAGGCCGTTGTTCTGGGTCACGTTCTCAGAGATGGCGACGCGGCCTCGGAAGGCGAGGATGCCCGCGCCCGCGTTCCCGGACACCGTGTTGCCTGAGATCCCGCTGGCGGAGCTTGTCTCTCCGACGCCGAAGCTGATGCCGTGGTCAGACTCCGTGGTCCCGTTGTTTAGGACGTCATTCTCTGAGATGGTGATGCCCGCCGGTCCTGTGGAGACCAGCGAGAGCCCGGTACCGTCATTCTGAACGATTCGGTTGCCCTCGACACTCGACTCAGAGACGCCAGCGGTGGTCGTGACGGTGAGCCGGATGCCTCCGTCGTCATTGGCGCGGAACTCGGAGTTCGCGATCCGGACTCGCGTCATCTCTCCCCCGGTCAATTCCCATCCGGCTCCGTTCTCGACCGACTGGATGTCGGTGGCGGAGAGGTCCTCGAAGCCTCCGCCGCCGAAGAAGCTGAGGCCTGCGCGTTCGTTCCCGGAAGCCGTCACGGACTCAAAGACGGCGTTAGCGATCCGTCCATTCGACCCGACGCTGAAGCCGATGCGGCTGGCGGCTGCCGTGCTCCGGCGGATGTGCACGCCGTCCGTCCCGTCGATGCTGAAGATGGAGAGAGCGGTCCCTCCGCTGACGGAGAGTGTGCAGCGGTCGATCTGTACGTCCTCCACGGTTTGGTTGCCAAAGATGTTGATTCCACGTCGGTTGGAGCCGGTAGCGTCTACGATGGTGACACCGTCGATGAGGACGCCGGAGACGACCTCGGCACTCGCGGACACGCCGGTGGCCGCGCCACGCACGGTGAGGTTTCGAACGACGATCCCCGACAGGGTCGCGCTGAACGGCCCGAACGGGAGACCATCGGGCGCGCCGTTGGCATCGAGGACGACGTCGGCTCCGGACCCATCGATGATGATGCCCTCGGTTCCGTCGATGGTCGGCAAGGCCGCGGCGAGTGTGATCGGTGTGCGTCCTCCGGGTGGGAAGACGGAGGCGTCGAATCGGACCGTGTCTGCACCCGGCGA
>JBCDLV010000054.1:0-14456 GCA_038744895.1 Bacteroidota bacterium
CTCTTCGTAGGCCGCCAGCTCGAACGCGCCCCGGTCGGTGGGCAGGTCGATCTGGACCACCTGCTGCACCAGCGTCTCGGTGCGCATCCGGTACGCGATGAGGTCCTGGATGGTGATGAGCTTGAGGCCGTGCTCGTCGGCGATGCGGCGGAGGTCGGGGACGCGGGCCATCGTGCCGTCCTCGTTCATCACCTCGATGAGGACGCCCACAGGGCGGAAGCCCGCCAGCCGGGCGAGGTCGACGGTGGCCTCGGTGTGGCCGGTGCGGCGCAGCACGCCGCCCGTCTGCGCGCGCAACGGGAAGATGTGGCCGGGGCGCGCGAAGTCAGATGGCTTGGCGTCGGGGTCGGCCAGAGCGCGGATCGTGGCGGCGCGGTCGGCGGCGGAGATGCCGGTCGTCGTGCCTTCGCGCAGGTCGACGGAGACGGTGAAGGGCGTGTCGTAGAGCGACGTGTTGACCTGCTCCATCATGGGCAGCTCCAGCGCGGCCGAGCGCTCGCGCGTGAGCGGGACGCACATCAGCCCGCGGCCCCAGCGCGCCATGAAGTTGACGAGGTCGGGCGTGATGACCTCGGCGGCTGTGACGAAGTCGCCTTCGTTCTCGCGGTCCTCGTCGTCGACCACGACCACGAGCTTGCCATTGCGGATGTCCTCGACGGCGTCGGGGACGGAGTCGAACCGGATGTCGTCTGCCATGCGGGGCTGAGCGCGTCGGCCAGCCGCTGGCGCAGGACGCCTGGCGCGGGACGCCAGCGGGCGTCGGCCAGCGGGCGTCTAGGCGTCGGCGGGTGGCGTCGAGGCGGTGAGGGTGTAGGCCACCTTGGCCTTGTCGAGGCGGAGCTTGGTGCCCCCGTCGACGTCGATCAGGATCGTCTTCTCGTCGACCTGACGGATCTGTCCGTGGATGCCGCCCATCGTCACGACGCGGTCGCCCTTGGTGAGGCCGGCGATCAGCTCACGGTGCTGCTTGGCCTGCTTGGACTGCGGCCGGATCATCGTGAAGTACATCACGGCGAACAGGACGCCGAGAAGGACGAGCGGGTTGCCGAAAAGGCCACCACTGGCGGCTTGAGCGAGTGGGAGCATCGAGGGTCCTGGGCGGCGGCGCGTGGAGAAATAGAGTGAGGGCACGCGATCCGTATCGCGCCGCATCGACCTCGTACCGTTGCTGCCTTCCGGCCCTGGCGGGATTCCGAGGGAGCTGGCCGTACGGGACGTGCCCTCACTCTGCTGGCGAGCAGGAACGCGGCCAGCGGGTCAAATGTACTGAGGTGGGGCTGTGGGGTTGCGAAGCGGGCGGGAATCCGGCCCCGCTGGCGCACCTCCGCTGGCGGCCGACGCATCGCGGCGGCGGTTCTTTTTTTGGGCGGCGTGTAAGGCGAGCGCCGGGAGCGCAACCAACCCATCAGACGCTCCCCTCCCGTGTCCGACCTCGACGCCCAGTTTCGCCAGCTCCTCGATGCCCACGGCCCCGCGCTGTGGCGGATCGCCGGCGCCTACGCCTCCGGCCCCGACCGGGAGGACCTCTACCAGGACATCCTGCTCCAGGCGTGGCGCTCGCTTCCATCGTTTCGCGGCAACGCCTCCGCCCGAACATGGCTGACGCGAATCGCCTTCAACGTGTCTCTGGGCGCCGTCCGACGCCGCGACGTGCGGCGCACCGTCGACGCGCCGACCCGAGTCGAGGCCGCACCGTCACGCCTCCCGCCCCCAGACATCGACGCCGCGCGCGCCGACGCACTCGACCGCCTGTATGCCGCCATCCGCCAGCTGGCGGAGGCCGACCGCGCGCTCGTGGTCTTGTCCCTGGAGGAACGGCCCCACGTGGAGATCGCCGAGACCCTCGGCCTGAGCGTCTCGAACGTAGCTGTCCGACTTCACCGGGCGCGTCGCCAGCTGGCGGACCGACTCGCCGATCTTATCCCGTCCTCATGAGCACCTTCGACGACCTCCACCTCGTCTGGCAGCAGGCCGACGCCCCGCCCCCGACGATCTCCCTCGGTGATCTCAAAGACGAGGCCGCCCAGCTCGACCGCACACTGCGCCGCCGCGACATCGGCGAGGTAGGCGCAGCCGTGCTCGTGGCCGTCTTCTTCGGCTTCGTGGCGATCACGTCGCCGTCGGTTCGCGTAGCAGCCCTTACGCTCGTCGGACTGAGCGTCGCGACGGTCGGCGTGCTGCTACTGGTGCGTCTTTGGATTCCTCGTGCGAGCCCGTGGGCACCGCTCCGCGAGGCCCTCTCCTCCGAACACCGCTGGCTGAGCGTCCAGACGCGTCTGCTGCGGTGGGCCGGATTGTGGTACGTCGCCCCGAACATCTTGGGCATCCTCGCCTTCGACCACGCCACCGACGGGATCCGTCCGTTCTACGCCGCACTCGTCCTCGTCTTCGCCGCGTTCCTGGTCTGGGTCAACTGGCGGGCCGCCGACGATCTAGCCGCCACACGCGACGCCTTCGCTGCTCATCTCGATACCCTGTCCTCCGATTCCGATGCGTAACCGACTCCTGTTCGTCTTCTCTCTCCTCCTCACCATGTCCACCAGCGGGCAGGCACAGACCGCGGCGCTCGACTCGCTGGTCCAGGCCTACGCCGATCAGTACAACCTACCGTCGCTCGTGCTCGGCCTCTCGATCAACGGCGAACGCACGTTCGTCGGCGTGGGCGAATCCAACGGCGCCGCGCCCGACCTCCACACGATCTACGAGATCGGCTCGATCACGAAGGTGGTCACCGCCCTCGCGCTAGCCGACGCTGTAGGACGGGGCGAGGTCACGCTCGACACGCCCGTTCGGGGTCTGCTGCCCGAGGGCGCGATGGTCGCCCAGCACGAGAGCGGGCCCATTCTCCTGCGGCACCTCACGACCCACACGTCAGGCCTCCCGCGCATCCCGATGGAGATGACGCTCACCGAGGACTTCGACATGGCCGACCCGTACGCTCGCTACGACACGGACGCGCTCTACCAGACCCTCTCGACGCCACGCGCTGAGGCGGCACCCGACGCGCGGGTCGCGTACTCGAACCTGGCCGTCGGGCTGCTGGGCCATGCCCTCGCCCACCAGGCCGGGACGACCTATGCAGACCTCGTCGCGACCCGCATCCTGGGCCCGCTCGGCATGATGGACACGTTTGTCGAGATCCCGGACGGACTCGATGTCCGGTTCGCGACGCCGCACGACGCCGCTGGCGACCCCACACCGCCGTGGACCCTGCTGGACGCCACCGCTGGCGCGGGCGCGCTCCGCTCTACGGCCTCCGACCTTCTGACGCTCGGCGAGGCCGCTCTCGATTCCTCTAGCGTGCTGGCCGATGCGTTCGCCCTGTCCATGGTCCCGCGCGCGGACGCGGGAAGCGGCCAAGAGGTCGGGCTCGGGTGGTTCCTCCAGTCCGTACCTGGGCAGGAGGATCAAACCCTCATCTTCCACAGCGGCGGGACGGGCGGCTCCCGCTCGACGCTCGCCGTGATCCCCGAGTCGGGCATCGTCGTCTCCGCGCTGACCAACCGGAGCGTGGCTGCTGGCGTGGATGGGCTCCTCATCAGCGTCCTGATGCAGCTGGCGGCCCAGGGGTAGCGAGCGGTCTTGGCGCCGCCTTCAGCCTCCGCCAGCGGGGCGCGGGCGATGTTGACGGCACGCCACCGCTGCCGCCATGATCGACCGCTACACCCGCCCGGACATGGGCGCCCTCTGGACCGAGGAGGCCCAGTACCAGGCCTGGCTCGACGTCGAGCTAGCGGCGTGCTGGGCCTGGGCCGAGGCCACCGGGCAGATCCCCCACGACGACGTCGAGACGCTCTACGAGAACGCCAGCTTCAGCGTCTCCCGGATCCACGAGATCGAGGCCGAGACGCGCCACGACGTCGTCGCCTTCACGCGGGCCGTCTCCGAGACGCTGGGTGAGGAGCGCAAGTGGGTCCACTACGGCCTCACCTCATCCGACGTGGTCGACACGGCGCAGTCCCTCCGGCTGCTGCGCGCCAACCGGATCCTCCGCGAGGGCCTCGACCGGCTGGCGGGCGTCCTCCGCCAGCGGGCGCAGGAGCACAAGCACACCGTCTGCGTCGGCCGCACGCACGGCGTCCACGCTGAGCCGACCACGTTCGGGCTCAAGCTGGCACGGTTCTACGATCAGGTCCAGCGCGACATCGAGCGGTTCGACGCGGCTGCCGAGGCTGTCCGCGTGGGCAAGCTGTCGGGCGCCGTCGGGACGTTCGCCAACATCCCGCCGGAGGTCGAGCGGCTAACGTGCGAGCGGCTGGGGCTGCGCGCGGCGCCGATCTCGACGCAGGTGCTCCCGCGCGACCTCCACGCGCAGTACCTCGGCGCGCTCGCGCTGATCGGGACGACCATCGAAACCATCGCCGTCGAGATCCGGCACCTCCAGCGGAGCGAAGTCCTCGAAGCCGAGGAGTCGTTCGGCAAAGGCCAGAAGGGGTCGAGCGCGATGCCGCACAAGCGCAACCCAGTTGGCAGCGAGAACCTGACTGGCATGGCGCGTCTCCTGCGCGGCTACATGGTGGCGGCCTACGAGAACGTGGCGCTCTGGCACGAGCGCGACATCAGCCACTCGTCCGTGGAGCGCGTGATCCTGCCCGACGCCACCATCGCCCTCGACTATGCGCTCGCCCGGCTGGCGCGGATCATCGAGCGCCTGACGGTCTACCCGGACCGCATGGCCGAGAACCTCCACAAGACCTACGGCCTCGTCTACAGTCAGCGGCTCCTGCTGCTGCTGATCGAGGAGGGGCTGAGCCGCGAGGTCGCCTACGACACCGTCCAGCCGCTGGCGATGGAGGCGTGGCGCGAGCGCCGCAGCTTCCGCGAGATCGTCGAAGGGGCACCCGGCATCACGAGCAAGCTGACGCCCGAGCAGATCGCGGACGCCTTCGACCCCGCGTACCACCAGCGCCGGGTGGACGAGGTCTTCGACCGCGTCGGGCTGGGGTGACTACCCCGCTGGGATGACTGCCCCGCTGGCGGAGCCCATCCGCCAGCGGGAACGGAAGACACACAGCCTCTCTCCGTCATCCTGAAGCGTCCGCGACCTCTGACGCTATTCATACCGCGAGGCATCCAGATCCCACCACGTCGGGTTCTCCCCCTCCACGAGTGCGACCTTCTTCGCTCGACTCCACCCTTTGAGCTGCTTCTCGCGAGCGATGGCGTCACGGGCGATCGGGTAGGCCTCAACGTGGACGAGCCGATCGATGCGATAGCGAGCGGTATGTGTGACGTGGCCTGCGCGGTGCTCGCCGAGCCGGCGGACGAGGTCATTGGTCACGCCGACGTAGAGGGCCTGGCTCCGGCTGGCGAGGACGTACACGAGGAGAGGACGAGCCATTGGAGGGCGTCGAGATCCCTCGACAAGCTCGGGATGACGGTTGGGGTTAGGGGAGTAGCATTCGCTCTGCCGGCTGGCACCTCAGAATGACGCCGGAGACAGGCCGCGCCTAGACCGGACGGCATCGTCGAGGCACGACATGTAGCTGCGATCTAGTTTCATTCTGCAACTACCCCGATCTCCGATGCCGTCCATCACCATCAGGGACCTGCCGGACCGACTCCACGCCCGGCTCCGCGAGCGGGCCACGCGCCACCGTCGCAGCCTCAACGCCGAGATCGTCCACACGCTCGAACAGTCGACCGGGCCCACCCTAATCGACGTCAAGGCTGAGTTAGAGGAGCTTCGGCGGATCCGAAACGAGGAATCGGTTCCTCCGCTGACCGACGAGATCCTACGCGAAGCGGACCAGGGGCGGCCGTAGTGATCGTCGTCGACACGAACGTGCTCGCGTACCTCGTGATCGAGAGCGAGCACACAGCGACCGCGGCGGCTCTCCGAGAAGCGGAGCCGTCCTGGGCCGCTCCTCGTCTCTGGCGCAGCGAGCTCGCGAACGTGCTCTCGCTCTACGTACGACAGGGCACGATGTCCATGGGGTCAGCCATCCGACGCCACGGAGCGGCCGAGGCGCTCGTGGGTGGGGCGGAGTACGACGTGGACGTCGAGCGCGTGCTGGCGACGGCGGCGGCCGGGCCGTGCTCGGCGTACGACGCCGAGTTCGTCGCGCTGGCGGAGGACCTCGGCGTGCCCCTCGTGACGGCCGACCGGAGGCTGACGTCGGCGTTCCCGTCGCGCGTCCGTCTGCTCGGGGACGCGGCCTGACCCGGCCCCGCTGGCGGCCGTCGCCAGCAGGAGTGGACAGCATCCAGGCCACGGCGCGGCCCTCACCCCCGCAGGTCGCCCCCCTCCCCACTCCGTCATCCTGAGCGGAGTGCGTCTAAGCCCTGGATTCCCCGCCCACACTCTGTCATCCTGAGCGGAGTGCGTCTGAGCCCTGGCCTCCACGCCCCCACTCCGTCATCCTGAGCGGAGCGCAGCGGAGTCGAAGGATCTCGACGCGTGAGAACCGATCGCGACGCTTATCGAGGCTTCGGCCACCCGTTCTCTCGTCTCAGAAAGCTCGACCGCGGCATTCGTGGACGGGCGTCGAGATCCCTCGACAAGCTCGGGATGACGGTGGAGGTGGGAGTGTGCCATCCCTGAACAGGCACGCTCTGCCGCCTGCGGTTGGCGTCGCCGTCCCTTCGAGGTCGGGATGACGTCGGGGAGGGGCCGTGCCGTTGAGGCTCGGGATGACGGTGAGGAGAGGCCGCGCGGCTCAGGGTCGAGGCAGGCTCGCGCCGGGCTGGCGGTTGGGATGGGCGGGAGCGGGCGGGCGTCAGGCGGCGAAGGTGTCGCCCTCGGCGTGGCGGGCTTGGCCCAGCTCCGCGAGCGTCTCCAGCAGGTCCTCGACTGCGGCGCGACGGGCGCCCTTGAACCGCCGGTCGTCTACCCTGAGACCTTGTGGCCGGCGGCTCCCACCCGCCAGCGGACCCGTCCGCCAGCGGGGGACGGCAGAGCGGCGCCTTTGTGCTATTTTTTTAGCACATCGTGTAACCATCGGCTCGTCCGTCCGTCGGGAGAGCCCTCCCCCTGCTACTCCATGCGCTTCTCGTCTCCTCCGGCTCCTGTCCGTCTCGCCGCCGCCCTTCTCTTCCTGGCCGTCGCCCTCCCGCCCGTCGCGGCGACGCCGAGCTCCCCTGCCCCTCCCGAGCTGACAGCGGCGGAGACGACGGATGTCCTGTTCGACGAGTCGTTCGTCGTTCGTGAGGGCGGCGAGCTTCGCCTCGACCTCGGCAACGAGGACGTGACCGTACGCACGGTCCGTGGCACCCTGGCGCGCGTCGTCGTCGAGGGCCGCGGCCGCGACGCCGAGCGCGAGTTCGAGCGCCGCCGGTTCTCCGCCAGTTCCGCTGGCGAAGACCTCATCGTGCGCACCGACCCGCCGCGTTCCTACTGGCAGAACCGCCCTCGGACGGACGCCAGCTTTTCCGTGACCGTCGAGATCCCGCAACGCTACTCCGTCGACCTGGACGTCGGCTCCGGCGAGATCCAGCTGGCGTCCATCGTCGGCGACGCACGGATCGACACCGGATCGGGCAACGTCGACGTGGAGACCATCGATGGGCGCGCCATTCTGATCGACACCGGCTCCGGCAACGTTCGCGCCGAGCGCCTGCGGGGCGAGGTCCGCATCGATACGGGCTCTGGCGATGTCGAGGTCGGGTCTGTCGAAGGCGGTCCGCTAACCATCGACACCGGCTCCGGCGACGTGGACGTCGCGCTGCGCACCGACGCATCCGCGAGGTTCGACACAGGCTCCGGCGACGTCACGGTCCGGCTGGCGCGCGGCGCCGGCTTCGACGTGGACATGGACGGCGGCCGCATCCGCATCGACGACGTCCTCCAGTTCGCGGGACGGTCCGAGCGCCGATCGGCACGGGGCCAGATCGGGCGCGGCGGCGGCAAGATCCAGGTCGGCACGGGCAGCGGCACCATCCGCCTCGTCGCCGACTGAGCGCACCGCCGGACCCGCCGCCAGCGGGTCTCGACCGAGGCGACCGTAACCGCCAGCGGGGACGCGCGTAGCTGACGCGGACCTTCCCGCTGGCGACATGTCTTTCTGGAAAACGACGGCCCTCGTACTCGGCGTCGGGGTCGTGGCGGCCGTAGCCGCTGGCGGCATCGGTGCGGGCATGGCGACGGCCCTCGTCACGCAGTTCACCGACGAGGGACCGCCGGGCCCGTCGGACGTGCCGGACCGCGAGACGCGGGAGATCACATCGGCCGTGCTCGGCGAGACGCGGCACGTGACCGTGTTCCTGCCCGACTTCTACGCTCGGGACACCGAGACGAACTATCCCGTGTGGGTCGTGCTCGACGGCGCGCGGCGCGGCTCCGAGTCGGCATCGGCCGCGCGGACGTTCCAGCGGGCAGGGCTGGCGCCGGGCCACCTGGTGGTGTCCATCGACAACGTCCCGCGTGGGCGGACGCAGGACTTCCTGCCCCCGGACCTGCCCGAGCCCGTCGACGGCACGACCGGCGGCGCGGACGCCTTCCTCCAGTTCATCGAGACGGAGCTGCTGCCGGAGGTTGACAGCCTGTACCGGACGACGGACGTGCGGCTGCTCTCGGGGCACTCGTTCGGCGGCGTGTTCGCGGCCTACGCACTCACCGAACGCCCGGACCTCTTCGACGGCGTGTTCGCCTTCAGCCCGTCGCTCTGGGCCACGAGGGGCGCGTTGGTAGACCAGCTGGAGCGCCAGCTGGCGGACGGTCCGTCGGCGGTGTTCTACGCCAACCTGGGCGACGAGCAGGGGCCGGTGCGCGACCACGTCGGCCGGCTGGCGGAGCTCACCGACGGGACCTCTTGGCAGGTCGATCTCGTGCCGGGTGCCAGCCACGGCGCGACGCCTCGCCTCGGGACTCCGGCTGCGCTTCAGACCTTCTACAGCCGCTGACCCTGAGCCGGTCTCGGATGCCCGCTGGCGGCAGTCCGCCCGGCTTCCAACACACCCGAACCGGGCGACAGGATTCTCCCGAACCCTTGTTTGAACAGGAACCGGTGGCCGTAGGACGCGCTTGTCTGCGTGCCCTTCCCGATCGCTTGTCCTGTCTGTCCCGCGCCTCCGGCTGTACGTCGTTGCCACGCTGACGCTTCTCGCCAGCGGGTGCTCGGCGCCGGAGATCATCCCGCCGGCGGCGCTCCCGGCGACGGTCACGGTGCTGCCGCCGAGCTTCGCCGAGGCCGAGTCGACGGCGGTCTACGACCCGCTCCGCTGGTGGACCGCGTTCGAGGACCCCGCGCTGGACGCGCTCATCGACTCGACGCTGGTCGGCAACCTGGACCTCGTCGAGGCCGTGGCCCGCGTCGAGGAGGCGCGGGCGCGTGCCGTGATCGCCCGCGCGCCGCTGCTGCCGACGGTCAGCGGCTCCGCCGATCGCCAGCAGCAGAGCCAGCCCGCGAATGCGGGGCAGTTCGGAGCGTTTGGAGGCGGGCAGGGCGCAGGCGGGCAGATGCCAGGCTCCGGGCAGATGCCGGACTCCACGGGCGGCGGCATGGAAGCGCCCGACCGGATCGAGTTCACGACCTACTCCGCTGGCGTCTCCGTCTCCTACGAGTTCGACTTCTGGGGTCGCGCGCGCAACGAGACACGCGCCGCCGTCGGGGACCTCTACGCGGCCACCGCCGATCTCCAGACGGCGAGGCTCGGCGCGCTGGCGAGCACCATCGGGACCTACTTCGAGATCGTCGACCTCCGCGCCCGGATCGTGCTCACCGTCGAGACCCTCGACGTGCTCACCGACCGCGTCGAGGTCACGCAGGACCGCTACCTGCGCGGGCTCGTCACCTCGTTCGAGCTCTACCAGATCCTCGGCGACTACCGGAGCACGCAGGCCGGCCTCCCGCTCCTGGAGCGCCAGCTGGCGGATGCCGAGGGCCGGCTGGCGGTGCTCGTCGGGCGGTACCCGTCGGAGATCCCGGCGCTGCTGCCCGACACGCTCCGCCCGCGGCTGACGTTTGCGCCGGTGCCACCGGGCCTTCCCGCCGAGCTTCTGGTGCAACGCCCGGATATCCGGGCGGCGGCCTACCGCTTCGAGGCCGCCCGCTACCGGATCGGCGCGGCCCGCGCAGCGCTCTTCCCCTCGCTGTCGCTGACGGGATCGGTCGGGCTGACGGGCAACACCTTCGTGGAGATGCTGGACCCCGGGCAGTGGACGGCCTCGTTCATCGCGGGGCTCACGGCACCCATCTTCCAGGGCGGCCAGATCCGCGCCAACATCGACCTCCAGGAGGCCGGCTACCGCCGCCTCGGGACGGCCTACGCCCGGAACGTGCTGACGGCGGTCCGGGAAGTCGAGTCGGCCCTCGAAGCGGCCGAGGAGGAGCGCCAGCGGTACCGGTTCCTCCTCGACCAGCTGGCGGAGGCGCGGTCGACGGTCGCGCTCCAGGCCGAGCGCGTCGAGCGCGGCCTCGGCGACGTGGTCGGCTACCTCGACGCGCTGCGCAACGAGCTGGCGGTGCGCACCCAGATCGCCCAGGCCGGCCGGTCGGTGGCGCTGGCGCGCCTCGACATCCACCGCGCGCTCGGCGGCGGGTGGACCGAGGGCGGCGTGGCGCCGCGCATCGCCCTCGTCGCGGCCGACGTGCCGACGCCGCTCGACCTCGTCGATCCGCCAGCGGTGCCGGTCGTCGGCGTGCCCGACATCCCGGACCCGGTCGGCGATCCCACCGACGACCTCGATCCTGTTCCCGCTGGCGAGCCCGTCCAGCGGACCGAGCCCTCCGACGTCCGATGACGCCTTTCGTCTCCCGCTGGCGACCGACGCCCCGACGTCGGCGCGTGCGGCCTCTCGCCTGAGCCCATGTCCAAGAAGAAACAGGCCGCCCTCGCCCTCGGCATCCTCGGGGTTGCCGTCGCAGGCTCGGTGCTCATGGTCCAGCTACGGCCGGACCCGCCGACGCAGCCGCCACCGCCCCAGACGCCGCTCGTAGAGACCGTCCCCGCGGAGGTCCGGTCGGGGGCGCTCGCGGTCGAGGGCGCAGGGACCGTCCGCGCCGCCGATATCGCGGCGGTCGCCTCGCAGGTCTCCGGGCGCGTCGTCTACGTGGCGCCGCAGCTCGTCTCGGGCGGGCGCGTCGCCGCCGGGCAGGTGCTCCTGCGCATCGACCCGGCCGACTTCCAGAACCGCGTCCAGCAGGCCCGCGCCGATGTCGCCTCTCAGGACGTGGCCGTGCTCCAGGCGCAGGAGGAGGCCACCCTGGCACGGCGGGAGTACGAGCAGTTCGAGGAACGCCGCGCCGCCCGTGCCGCCTCGGCCTACGGCGGCGTAGACGATGACGACTACGCCGCGCGCGTCCTGCCGCCACGGGGCGAGGCCATCGACCGCGTTCCCCAGCAGGACCCACCGCCCGACGGCCCGAGCCCGCTGGCGCTGCGCCAGCCGCAGCTCGACGCGGCCCGAGCGGCCCGCCAGCGGGCTGGAGCCGCGCTCAACGACGCCCAGCTGGCGCTCTCGCGGACCGTCGTGCGGGCCCCGTTCGCAGGCCTCGTCCAGTCCGAGACCATCGCCGTGGGCGACGTGGTCCAGGTGGGCGCTCCGTTCGCTCAGTTGATCGCCGCGCGCGAGGTCGAGGCCGTCGTGCCCCTTAGCGACGACGAGGCCGGCCTCGTCCCGGACCTCTTCTCGGGTGGCGCTACGGCCCTGGTCACGGCCGACTTCGGCGGTGTCCGCTACGGCTGGCGCGCGACCGTCGACCGCGTCGAGGCGACCCGCGACCAAACCGCCCGGACGATCAACGTCGTGCTCCGGGTGCCGAGCCCCATCTCGGGTGGCCGTCCGGTGGACCCCGGCGAGGGCGAGCGAGCGTCGGAGCCGACGGTGATCCTGACCGCACCGCCGCCGCTGCTGCCAGGCACGTACGTCCAGGCGGAGATCGACGGCGCCGAGCTCGACCGCTTCGTCGTCGTCCCGCGCCGGGCACTCCGCCGCGACGACCGCGTGTGGACCGTCACGCGCGACTCGATCCTGAGCGTCGTGCCGGTCGGCGTGCTCCAGCAGGTGGGCGAGGACGTCTATCTCGACGCGCCCGCGCTGGCCGACGGCGCCCGCATCGTGACCAACGACCTCCAGGGCGTCGTGGACGGTATGACGGTCCGGCTGGCGAGCCGGGAGCGCCAGCGGGGACGCTCCGGCGATGGCGACGACTCCGGCGGCGACGACACCGGTGGCTCGGGTGCCGGCAACGGCGAGGCGCAGGCCGCCAACACCCCGAGGGACCGATGAAGGGCGCCATCGCCTGGATGGCCCGGAACGGGGTCGCCGCCAACCTGCTGATGGTGGGCCTGATCGCGGCCGGCCTGATCTCGCTGACGCGCATGGTCATCGAGGTCTTCCCCGAGTTCAGCCTCGACGCCATCCAGGTCTCTGTCGTCTACCCCGGCGCGACGCCCGAGGAGGTCGAGGAGTCGATCGTCCAGAAGATCGAGGAGCAGATCGAGGCCGTCGAAGGCATCGACGAGGTCACGGCGACCGCCTCGGAAGGCCGGGGCGTGGTCACGGCCGAGCTACGCCTCGGCACGGACGTGGCCCAGGCGCTCGACGACATCAAGGGGCAGGTCGATCAGATCACGACGTTCCCCGCGCAGGCCGAGGAGCCGCTCGTCCGCGAGCTCACCAACCGCCAGTCGGTGATGCAGCTGGCGCTCTACGCCGATCCGGACGCTGGAGGAGATGGCGCCAGCGGGTCGGGTCCCGGTGGCCGCGGCGCCAGCGGCGTCGCGGACGAGCGCGCGCTCAAGGAGATCGCCTATCGGGTCGAGGATGGGCTCGCAGCACTCGACGAGGTCAGCTACGTCGAGACCTCGAACGTCCGGCTCTACGAGGTCTCGATCGAGGTACCCCAGGATGCGCTCCGCCGCTACGGGCTCTCGCTCGTGGACGTCTCGCGTGCCGTGGCGGCGGGCAGCCTGGAGCTCTCGGCGGGGTCCATCGAGACGAGCGAGGAGGAGATCCGCGTGCGGACGCTCGGCCGCAACTACACGCAGCGCGACTTCGAGGATGTCGTGGTCGTCGGCAGCCAGTCCGGCGCGCGCGTCCGCCTCGGCGACATCGCGACGGTCGCCGACGCCTTCGAGGACGCCGACCTCGTGCCGCGCTACAACGGCCAGCCGACCGCCTTCGTCGAGGTCTTCCGTACGTCCGACGAGCGTGTGCTGACCGTCACCGACGCCGTCTTCGCCTACATCGACTCGGACCTAAAGCCGTCGCTGCCGAGCGGCGTCGCCGTCGAGGTCTGGCAGGACGACGCGCGCATCCTGCGCGACCGGATCTCGCTGCTGCTCAAGAACGCCGCGATCGGGCTGGGGCTCGTCCTCGTCGCGCTGACGCTGTTCCTGAACGTCCGGCTGGCGTTCTGGACCGCCATCGGCATCGGGATCTCGTTCGTCGGCGCGCTGGTGGTGCTCTACGCGCTCGGATTCTCGATCAACCAGCTCTCGCTGTTCGGCTTCATCCTCGCCATCGGCATCGTCGTGGACGACGCCATCGTGGTCGGCGAGAACGTCTACGCCGAGCGCGAGAAGGGGCGAGGGCCGCTCGACGCCGCCGTCTACGGCGCCAAGCGCGTGGCCGTCCCCGTCGTGTTCGCCGTGCTGACGACGGTCGCCGCGTTCAGCCCCCTGCTGGCGGTGCCGGGCACGCTGGGCAAGATCCTGAAGGGCATCCCGGTCGTGGTGATCGCCGTGCTGGCGCTGTCGCTCATCGAGAGCCTCTTCATCCTGCCGCACCACCTCTCGGACCTGGCCGAGCCCGGCGCCACGCCGCGCAACCCGGTGACGCGCGCGTTGGCCCGCGCGCGCGGCTGGGTCGACCGCCAGCTGAAGCGGTTCGTCGAGGGGCCGCTGCGCAAGGCTCTCGGGTTCGCGACGGCAGCGCCAGCGGTGGTGCTGGCCGCTGGCGTCGGCCTCATCGTGCTCTCGGTCGCGCTCGTGCCAGCGGGCTACCTCCGCGTCCAGTTCTTCCCGGCCATCGAGGGCGACATCGTGATCGCCAACTTGGAGCTTCCGCAAGGCACCGCGGTCGGGCAGACCCGCGAGATCGCCGAGCGCATCGAGGCCGCCGGCCGCGCCATCGCCGACTCGCTGGAGCAGGGCCGCCCCGACGACGCACCGCCGCTGCTGGAGGCTGTCTACTCCGTCGTCGGGCGCCAGGCCACCGACGGCGGCCCCGGCGGCTCCGGCCCCCAGACCCTCCAGCCCAACCTGGCGACGGTCCAGTTCAAGCTGCTCGAAGCACAGCAGCGAGAGCTGTCGTCCGAGGTGTTCGCTAATCTGTGGCGCGACCGCGTCGGCGCCGTCCCCACGGCCAAGTCGCTCACGTACTCGTCCGACCTGCTCTCCGCTGGCGCTCCCGTCTCCGTGGAGCTCTCGCACCCCGACAACGAGACGCTGGAGAGCGCCGCCGAGGACGTCATGGACGAGCTGGCGCAGTTCGGCGGCGTGTTCGACATCCAGAACGACCTGAGCGGCGGCACCACCGAGGTCCAGCTGGAGCTGACCGACGAGGCGCGGAC
>JBCDLV010000055.1:0-14401 GCA_038744895.1 Bacteroidota bacterium
CGAGCGACGAGCGACGAGCGACGAGCGACGAGCGACGAGCGACGAGCGACGAGCGACGAGCGACGAGCGACGAGCGACGAGCGACGAGCGACGAGCGACGAGCGACGAGCGACGAGCGACGAGCGACGGAAGGTGCCCTGCTGGCGCACGGCTTCGCCAGCGGAGCCGGGGCGGGTTGTCCGGAACTTCTCCACGGCCGCGTCTCCCCAGTCCCCAGTCCCCAGTCCCCAGTCCCCAGTCCCCATGACCATCGACGTATTCGCCGACATCGCGTGCCCCTGGTGCTACATCGGGGAGGCCCACCTGGCCGAGGCGCTGCGCCAGCGGCCTAGGCTCGACGTGCGGCGGCGCTGGCGCCCCTTCCAGCTTCAGCCCGGCCTGCCACGCGAGGGACTCGGGCGGGAGTTCTTCCTGGAAAAGTTCGGCGGCCAGAGCGCGATGGAGGCGGCCTTCGGCCATGTCACACGCGCCGGTGCTGCCGCAGGGCTGTCGTTCGACTTCGACCGGCTGGCGGGCGCGCCGAACACCCTCGACGCGCATCGCCTGGTCCTGCTGGCGCGCGTCCACGGACGTGAGTGGGAGATGGCAGACGCCCTGTTCGAGGGGTACTTCGCAGGGGGTCGGGACCTGAATGACGCCGAGGACCTCGCAGCTCTCGCCGAGCACGCCGGCATTCCTGGTGCAGATGCGCATCAGCTGCTCGCAGGCGACCGCTTCGACGCGGATGTCCAGCAGAGTCAGGAGATCGCACGTCGGGCTGGGATCGGAGGCGTCCCGCTGTACCTGTTCGGCGACCAGTTCGCCCTCTCCGGGGCCCAGCCTGTCCATGCGTTTGCTCAAGCCCTTGACCGGCTGGCGAGCGTCGAGGCGCCGGACCCCACGGCAGACGAATCCAGCCGCCAGCGGGGAGCTGCGAACGGATAACGGACGCCGTCGTACACCAGGGGCCTCTCTCCTTTTCCCCTCTCCGATGCAGACCGACTCGCCTGCTGTCGCCGACACTCTCACGTCCGCCCCCACGGCCACCGAAGCGGCCACCGGGGCCCTCGCCACACTCCAGGGCTGGTGGGAGACGCTCGTCGAGATGATCCCGAACATCGTACTGGCGATCCTGATCGTGATCGTCGCAGCGGTCCTGGCCCGCGTGGTCCGGAAGGTCGTCGGGAGCGTCCTCCAGCGGGCAGCCGACCGGGCACCGCAAACGAAGAACGTCGCCGAGCTCCTGGGAACGCTCTCCTACGTTGCCGTTCTGGCCGTCGGGACGTTTGTAGCGCTGTCGGTCCTCAACCTGACGGGCGTCGTAGCCACGCTCCTGGGCGCCGCTGGCGTGGTCGGGCTGGCGCTGGGCTTCGCGTTCCAGGACATCGCCTCGAACTTCATGGCGGGCGTGCTGATGGCTGTCCGTAATCCCTTCGTCGTGGGCGAGATCATCGAAACCAACGGCGTCATGGGCACGGTCCAGGAGCTGTCTCTCCGGTCGACCATCGTCGAGACGTTCCAGGGCCAGACAGTCATCATTCCCAACGCGAAGGTCTACGGGGACCCCATCACCAACTACTCGACCACAGGCGAGCGGCGCGTGGACCTCGGGTGCGGCGTCGGCTATGGCGACGACCTGGCACAGGCACAGACGGTGGCCATCGAAGCCGTCGAGGGCTTGTCTGTCCGCAAGGAATCGAAGCCGGTCCAGCTCTACTACACCGAGTTCGGCGACTCCTCGGTCAACTTCGTCGTCCGCTTCTGGGTCTCGTTCTCGAAGCAAACGGACTTCCTGGAGGCTCAGTCCGAGGCCATCAAGGCCGTCAAGTCCGCCTTCGACGACGCCGGCGTGACGATCCCCTTTCCGATCCGCACGCTCGACTTCGACCCGAACGGAGGCGTCAACCTCCGGTCGGCGCTCAAGAACACGGGCGACGGCGCGGCGTCCGGAGACGATCGCCAGCCGGCCGAGCCATTCGGCGGTGGTCCGGAGGGCGCGTAGCCCATCGCCAGCGGGCCCCGCTGGCGGCCTAGAGGGTCCGGCGGTCGTCTAGTTCCAGGGGAGCTCCACCATCACGTCCTCGCAGAGTGCTGCGCGCACGTACCCGAACAGCGCCCGGCGCCCCGGCCCGTACCGGGCGACCCGGTCGGCGTCAGTCTTCATGCGGACGCGGCACACCGGCAAGCCTGGGATGACCACCACCCCGTCCACCACGGCCCGCCCACAGTCGTCCTCGATCGTCGTGATGCGGACGAAGGAGGAGGTCGGGTCGGCGAAGCCGAGGCCGCTGAAGTCGGACGGGAGTTGAGGCAGGGCCACGTGAGCATTGGCAGATGCCCACGTCCTATCGGCCGGCTAGCGCACCGGTTAAGCCGTCAGCGGCTGGCTACGCTGAGAATCCACGCCGCGATCGCGTCCGGGACATCCGGGTCGAGGGCCGCATCCAGGGTCGCGTACTCCGATACTGCACCCGTCACGGCCCGCTGGAACACGTGGTTCACGCCGTCGATCGTGACGACCTCCCAGTCTGGGCTCTCGGAGGCCGCCAGCGCCTCGCGCATGGGCCCGGCATTGAGGGCTGGCGACACCTGCTGGTCGAGGGCGAAGTACAACGCGAGCGCCGGCACTCGGAGCGCAGCGACAGGCTCGGCAGGATCGAGGGCGAGAAACGTCCGGTACCACGCGCTACCGACCGGCCTCATCTGCTGAGCCACGACCGTGGGGACCAGAGCTGGCGTCATGCCAATCTTGGCCGCCTCGGCCTCGGGTAGTCCACCGAAGGCGTCCGTCAGCCCCTGCTCGACCGCCTCGCGGGTTTCGTCGTCGAGGTCCCGGCCGACCGTCGCTGCCAACAGGGCGAACGTCGAGTCGATCCGCGTGAGAAAGGCCGTCGTTGCCTCCTCGGACACGCCTGCGCCTGCAAGGCCGGTCCGGTTCTGCTCCAGGACGATTTCTCGGCCCGACACCCCGGACGCCCCGACCATCACGACGCCGTCCACGGCCGCCTCGGCGGTCGCCGCCAGCGGGGCGACGGTGCCGCCTTCGCTGTGCCCCACGATCCCGACCCACCGGACGTCAGGCCGGGCGGCCAGCGTTCGGGCCGCCGCCTTAGCGTCGTCGGCGTAATCGAGCGTGGTCACAGCCTCCGGGTTGGGCCCGGCGGTGCTCTCTCCTGCGCCACGCTCGTCGTAGCGGAGCACGACGATGCCCCGCTCGGTGAGACCATGCGCCAGGTCGCGGTACATCCTGTATCCGGCCGGGAGCAGTGGGCTGTCGGGGCCGCCGTCTCGATCTTGCAGTCCCGATCCCGACACGAGGACGACTCCCGGGAACGGGCCGTCACCGTCCGGAATCGAGACCGTCCCGGCGAGGGCAACACCGTCGACGGAGTCGAACGTGACCGGCTCTTCGCGGATCGTCTGGGCCGATCCAATCGTGGCGAAGACGAGGGCGAGGAGTAACGGGCGCATGCTTGAGAAGACGAGACTCGTCCCCCTACGTCACCCCCTTGTGACAGATGCGCCAGCGTCGTATTCGCTACACCTGTGATTTTTTTCGCATCACCCCTTGCAACTATCTGCCGGGCGCTCGTAATACCAGCCCACGGTCCGGCGGCTCTGCCGCTGGCCCCCTGAACTGACAGGGGCAATCGCCCGGGACGTCGCATGCCCGTGCTAGGACCAAACCGGCGGGGCCGAGGGTGTGTGTGGATCAGACACTCGGCCCCGCCACCTGGTCTCGGTACTTCCTAGAGACTACAACACGTTGGGCGGGACCCCCAACTGGCGTCTACGCCTCAGGCTCGAACCGCACGCGGAGCCACCCCTCGGCCACGGCGGCTTCCGCTAGCCGGTAGTACGCCAGGAAGGCCGGCAAGGTCACGTTGCGCCGCTGGTTGCCCACGTTGACCACCAGACCGTCGCCGAACTGCTCTGCCTCGACATCGCCGGGCTCCGCTCCCGGCACACGGAGCGCGACGATGTAGGCGTCGCCCTGGTTGTCGACCTTGTACGACGGCTCCGCATGGTAGACGGCCGCCGGGTCTCGGTCGGCGTAGAGCCCGCTGGCGATCTGCGCCAGCAGGTCCAGGCCGAAGACCTCGCGGCCGAGGTGTGGCACGGTGAGGACGGGGAGCGGCGCGAAGGAACTGCGGATCTCGTCGAGGTAGCCCGCCTGGGCCTCGACGTAGGCTTCCATGACGCCGCCCGCCTCCTCGGGCAGCACGCGGTTGACCACTGCCGCGTCCACGCCGTAGCCATAGAGTTGGAGGTAGGTGTAGGCACGCTTGGCTTCCTGGATCACCATGCGCTCGGGGTTCATCACGAGCCTCGCCGAGGTGACCTCCGGGTTCTGGAGCACCTCCTGCACCACCTCCAGGCGTCCGAACAAGGTGTCGAGTTCCTCGTAGCCGCGGTCCAACGGGACGCCCGTCGTCTTTCGGACGGCGAACCCGACGGTCTTGATGGCCTGCTTCTGGAGCGGGAAGGCCTTCTGGAGCCACCACTGGGTCACCTGCGGGAGCGTGAGGAGTGTCAGCGTCTCGCCTGTGGGCGCGGCATCGAGGACGATGACGTCGTACTCGCCGGAGCGGTAGAACTCGTCGAGCCACAGCAAGGCGCTCCCCTCGCCCATTCCGGGCAGGGCCGCCAGTTCCTCGGCGGCGATGGCGTCGGCGCCCTGAAAGCGGAGCACGGAGCGCACCAGCTCGCGCATGTTGCCCCAGTACTTCCGCATGGAGTAGTACAGGTCCACCTCCATCGCGTCCAGCTTGGGGGCGATCTCCTGGGGCTCCGGCCCGAGCGGGCGGTCGACGGCGTCGGCGAGGGAGTGGGCCGGGTCGGTCGAGAGGACCAATGTGCGCTGCCCGCGCTGGGCGCAGGCGAGGGCCGTGGCGGCCGCACAGGTCGTCTTGCCGACGCCGCCTTTACCGGTGAAGAGGAGAACGCGAGACATGGACGTGGAGGAAGGGGGCGCGCCAAGCCTACGCGCGGATGCCCTGCGTTGTCATGGCCAGCCGGGCCTGCGCGCTCAGCCGCCGTCGCCCCGCTGGCGCGCGTCCTCGATCATCTCCTCGGCCGTCATACCGTCTCGGTTGTTGCGGTTGCGAAGCGACGGGTCCGCCGGAGGATCCGGCTCGTCGGGGAGGACGATCGGCTCGCCCCGCTGGCGCACGTCCCGGTCACGGCCACCGGGACCCTGCGGGGAGCTTTCGGATCGGATCCGCCGCTCAGCGTCCGGCAGCTGGCGAAGATCTGGGCGCTCGCCTTCCTCCGGGCGCTCGACCTCCGGAAGGTCGGGGTCGGCGGGGTCCGAGGGGTCCTCGCCGAAGGCCCACTCGTAGTCGTCGCGCGTGAGGTCATAGACGTCCGGCTCCTCGACCAGCATGGAGTCGCCGTCGGCGTCCCAGTCGAGGGCCGCGTAGCGCCCGGGCGGCGGTGGGAAGGCCACGTCCGGGAGCCGATCCTGCACGCGAAGCAGGAATGCGCCGACGACTGGGAGCGCCGTCCGCGAACCTTCCCCGGTGGCCTTGGACTGGAACGCGACGCGCTGGTCGTTGAAGCCCACCCACGCGCCGACTGCCAGCCCCGGGCGCATGGCGATGAACCAGCCGTCGGCGTAGCGCTGGGTGGTCCCCGTCTTGCCCACGACATCGCCGGTGACGCCCATCTGGCGGAGCGGGCGACCGGTTCCGCGATCGACCACGCCGCGCATCATGTCGAGCAAGAAGCGGGAGTCGCGGCGCGTGAGCGCCTGGAGGCCTCCGCCGCCGAACGTGTCGAGGACGGTCCCCGACGCGGTCTCGACGCGTGTGATGAACCGGGGGCGACGGCGCAGGCCGTCGTTGGCGATGGTGGCATACGCCGAGACCATCTCCAGCAGCGTCACCGGGCTGGTGCCGAGCCCGATGGAGGGCACCACGTCAAGCTCGCTCTGGATGCCCATGCGCTCGGCGACCAGGGCCACCCGGTGAGCGCCGATCTCCTGCGTCAGCCGCGCGGTGGCGGCGTTTTTGGAGTAGGCGAGCGCGTCGGCCAGCGTCCCTTCGGACGAGCCGCCAGCGGGGCGCCACGTGGTGCCATCGTCCAACTCGACGGCTGCCGATCCGCCTTCGATCTCGTCGTCTGGGGCGTAGCCGCGCTGGAGCGCGCCCGCGAAGACGAACGCCTTGAACGTCGACCCCGGCTGGCGCAGCGCGACGCCGGCGTGGTCGTACTCGTCGATGCGGAAGTCGCGGGAGCCGACGTAGGCGCGGACGGCACCCGTCTCCGGCTGCACGGCGGCGAGCCCGAGCTCGACGCGGCGGACGCCGCTGGCGACGGAGTCCACCAGGACCCCATCGGCGCGGACCTCGGCCAGTGCGTCAACCTCCGAGGCGCCGCTGTCGATAGCCTGCGCGAACGCCGTCGTCCGACGCAGCGCGGCGTCCAGCGCGGCGCGCGGCACGCGGCGGAGCTGCGCGTCGGCGGTCTGCTGGAGCCGCTCGGCGCGCTCGGCGACGGCCGCCTCCGCCTCCCGCTGCATCGCCATGTCCAGCGTCGTCCGGACGACCAGCCCGTCGCGGTCGATGTCGTAGCCGCGCGGCTGCGCCCATGCCTCCAGCTCGCGGCGCACCGCCGCTGTGAAGTGGGGCGCCGCGCTGTACGTGGACGGCTGGGGCGACAGCGTGACGCCCAGGTCCTCCGCCTGGTACGCTGCCGCGTCGGCCTCAGAGATCACGCCCTGCTCGCCCATGAGCCGCAGCACGAGGTCCCTCCGCTGGCGTGCAGCCTCGGGGTGCCGGATCGGATTGAACTGGTGCGGCCCCTTCAGCATGGCCACCAGGAGCGCCGACTGCGGGATGGTCAGGTCCGGCGCGTGCGACCCGAAGTAGGTGCGCGCGGCCATCTCGACGCCGAACGCGTTGTAAAGGAACGGAACGGTGTTGAGGTAGGCCTCCAGGATCTCGCGCTTGGTGTGGTCGCGTTCGATGGCGAGCGACGCCAGCGCCTCCTTGGTCTTGCGCTCGACGGTGCCCGCCCGCCCGATCTCGTCGGGGAACAGGTTGCGCGCCAGCTGCTGCGTCACCGTCGATCCCCCTTGGCGGTCGCCGAGAACCGTGTTCCAGACGGCGGCGACGCTGCGCGTGACGTCCACGCCGCGATGCTCGTAGAACTTTCGGTCCTCGGTCGCGATCAGCGCGTCGACGAGGTGCGTCGGGATCGAGTCCAGGGGCACCCACTCGCGGAAGTCGGGCTCGAACTGGGTCAGCCGCTCGCCGCGCACGTCCAGTACGACCGTCGGCTGAGACTGCGTGGCGCGGGCCAGCGCATAGGCGTCGGGCGTGTCGGGAAGAAGCGACCACGCGTAGATCCCGACCGCCATACCGACAAGGAGCACGCCTCCCAGCCCGATTCCCAGCGGAACACCGAGGGCGACCAGCAGCCGCTTTCCCCAGGGCGTGTCGCGGTCGGTTACGGCGCGCCAGTACCGCTTGAGGGGGTTTCGGGTGGGTCTCTCCGGCACCGGGGCGGTGGGGCGGGGACGGGCGATGTTCGGGTGGAGCGCCAACGGCGGGACTGAGGCGGGCGAGGTGAACGTCTCAAATCCAATCTCGTGCCGAACGGCCCACAGCCAGCGCTGGCGTCACCATCGGATTCCGCGAACGGCCGTCGTTCGGACGCCAGCGGATCCGACCCGCTGGCGCCCTCTCGGCTTCGTTCAGGGCCCGACGGCCGCCGTCAGTCGCCACCGTCAGTCGCCAGCGGAGGCGCTCGGGTTGTCCAGGGCGGGCTCGCTGTCGGACAGCGCCTTGGCGATCTCCACGAGGCGGACGAACTCGGCGCGATCGCCGTGGGCATCGCCGCCGCGGGCGCCCTGGGCCAGCGAGAGCGCATGGTCCCACGAGGCGCCCGGCGCGAACTCGCTCTCTCGCAGCAGCAGCGCCGTCTCGGTTACGGCCACGGCCCACCGCGTCGCCTCGGAGGCCCGCGCCAGCGGCACGGCATCTCCCGCGACGGGCACCTCCAGCCGCACGCTCTGCTCGGAGAACGTGCCGCCGTCCGTCGACGGCTTGTAGCGCAGGGCGACCGTCAGCCACTCCCCGCTGGCGGCGGCCTCCGTGAGCGCCGGCGTCGTCTGGTAGCGGAGCCCGTCGACGCCCGCGGTCGGCACCTCGACGCCAGCGGGCACGATCTCGTAGAGCGCCGTGACGGTATGTCCCGCGCCCAGCTCGCCGGCGTCTTTCTGATCGTCGTTGAAGTCCTCGTTCGCGAGCGTGCGGTTCTCGTAGCCGATCAGCCGGTAGCCCGCCACGCGGGTCGGGTTGAACTCGACCTGGAGCTTGACGTCCTTGGCGATGGCGAAGAGCGTCCCGCCGAACTCGCGCACGAACACGCGCTCGGCCTCGCGGATGGAGTCGATGTAGGCGTAGTTGCCGTTTCCGTGGTTGGCGAGGATCTCCATCTTGGAGTCCTGGAGGTTGCCGGTCCCGAATCCGAGGACGGACAGCATCACGCCGGACTCGCGCTCCTCTTCGATCAGCCGCTGCATCGCGGCGTCGGAGGAGAGTCCTACGTTGAAGTCGCCGTCGGTCGCGAGGATGACGCGGTTGGTCGCTCCGGGGTCGAAGTTCCTACGGGCCACCTCGTAGGCCAGCTGGAGTCCCTCGGCGCCAGCGGTCGAGCCGCCGGCTTCCAGTTGGTCGAGGGCCTGAAGGATGTCGGCGCGCTCGGTCCCGTCGGTCGGCGGGAGGACGACGCCCGAGGCGCCGGCGTAGACGACGAGCGCCACGCGGTCCTGCGGCCGCATCTCGCGGACGAGCAGCCGGAAGGCGCGCTTGAGGAGCGGGAGCTTGTCCGGCGCGCGCATCGAGCCCGACACGTCGATCAGGAACACCAGGTTGGCCGGGGGCAGGTCGTCGGTGTCGATGCGCTGCCCCTGGAGGCCGATCCGGACGAGGTGGTGGGCCGGTGCCCACGGCGCCTGCGTCACCTCGGTGTGGACCGCGAACGGATGGTCGGCTCGCGCACCAGGTCCCTCCAGCGCGTAGTCGAAGCTGTTGACAAACTCCTCGACGCGGACGGCGTCGACCGGTGGCAGTTGATCCTGGAGCAGGAAGCGGCGCGCGTTGGCGTAGCTGGCGCGGTCGACGTCGATGGAGAAGGTCGAGAGCGGCGCATCGGTCGCCTGCTTGAAGCCGACCTCGTCGATGGGCGCGTAGCCCTCGCGGTCCACGGGCGGCCGGGCGTTGCGCCAGTCAGTCGGCACGTCACCGCGCATACGAAACGCACCCGCCGACATCGCAGCCGGCATCGGCGAGGGAGGAGGAAGCATCTGTGGGCGGGCGACCCCTGTCACAGGCGCTCCGACCGCGTCTCGAACGATCATCGGCCGATCACTCGTCACCACGACCTCACTCAGTCCTTGCTCATTCGGTGCCAGCGCGACATCGACCGTCACGACCTGGCCTTCAGCGACCGTCACCTGCTGGCGGCGGGTCACATACCCCGTGAACGAGACCTGGAGGTCGCGCACGCCAGCGGGTACGTTCTCGATCCGGTAGCGCCCGTCGATGTCTGTGGCAGTCCCCACCCCTGGGAGCCCATCGACCGTCACGGCCACGGTCGGGAGTGGGTCTCCAGTATCCACGTCGGTCACCGTTCCGATGATGGTGCCCGTGTTGGGGGCGAACGCGACGGGAGCTGCGAGCACCGGCCCGCTGGCGAGGAGCGCGAGGGCCGCGAGACACAGAGGGTGGACGAGTCGGTGAACCTGCATGGGCCTGTGGGTGTGGATCAGATACAACGTTGCGTGCCACCGTTCGAGACGCAAGGCACATGTCGCGCCGGGCACGGCACTGTCTCAAGACACCTGAGAGCCGCGCCTGTTGTGCGAGGGGTCACGACGCACGTCGAAACGGGCCATTGGTACCAGTCGCCGACGCCCGCCCGGGTTGTGCCCGCCTCCGCTGGCGATGGCGGACGCTCGGGGTGCCGAGGCGACAACCTCTTCCGCGGCGCCAGCGGGCGTAACGGCAGAGGAAATAGCCTGGCTTGTTCTCGCCTCGGGTCTACGGGGGCGTCTCGGCGGCGTCTTCCATCTCCGCCAGCCGGCGCACGCACAGCAGCAACGCCCGTGGAACGTGAAAGCACCCTTTGTACGGACCGCCCTTGAAGCGGTGCGTAACGCGGCCCTCGCGGTCGAGGTAGCCGAACCACTCGCCGTGCTCGGGGTCGGGGAAGTGCTCGAACGTGTAGCGATCGGTTTCGCGGAAGGCCTCCCACGCATCCTCCGAGCCCGTGAGCGAGGCTCCCAGCAGGTGGCCGTAGAGGGCTTCGCAGTGCGGCCACCACAGCTTCATGCTCCACTCCAGTTGCGTCGGCGAGTGACCCTCGGCATCGAGGAAATAGAACAGGCCGCCGTGCTCGGCATCCCAGCCGCGCCGGTACGCATCGGCCACGATCCGCGTCGCCAGCTGGGACAGATCCGCATCGCCGAGGCGCTGCGCCCAGTGCTGCACGAACCAGCCCGCCTCGATGGCGTGGCCCGGGTTCAACAGTCGCCCGTCGGGTCCGTCCAGGAGGTCGCCGTCCGGCGCCACCGTCTCGCGCACGTCCACGGTACCGTCGCGGTTGTGAACGTGCTTGCGCACTCGCGCTAGCAGCCGGTCCACCTCGACGGCGTAGCGACGCCAGCTGGCGCCTGCGATCTCCTCGATCAGGTTGAGCAGGATCATCGGAACAGCCAGCGCGATGGCTGGCCGCTGCCCCGCGAGCTGCGGGCGTCCGAGGGGCGCCGGGTCCTCGGCCCACCCGAAGATGCGCTCCATCAGGGCCTCCGCCTCGTGGAGCAACGCCGGGCGGTCGGCGGCGCGGCCGTGCTCGGCCAGGGCCAGGGCCGTGAAGCACTCCGAGAAGAGCTTCCGCTGGCGGTAGATGGGCGCCCCGTCGCGGGCGAGATGGAAATAGACCAGCCCGTCGTCGCGGACGGCGTGCTCACGGAGGAACTCGACGCCGCTGCGCGCCAGCGCCAGCCACTCCGCGCGAGGCTGGACCGTCCGGTAGAGCGTCGAGAACATCCACGCCTGGCGACCCATCAGCCAGACGTGCTTGGTGCGGTCGTAGACGGTCCCGTCGCGGTCCAGGTTGTTGAAGGTGCCGCCGTGGACCGGGTCCGGCGAGTGACGCTCCCAGAACGGGAGGACCCGATCGAACAGCTCGGTCTCGTACCGCTGGCGCAGCGCGCCGAGCGTGGACCGGTCGGCGCCAGCGGGCAGGACGACGGGGAATCCGGTCATCGGGCGGCCTCGGCGATGGCACGCGCCTCGGACCCGTCGAACTCCTGCGCCTCCAGGAACTCGACGTAGCGCATGAAGAGATTGCGCGCAGCAGGGTAGATCGAGTGCGGGCTGAGGAAGTGCGAGAACTCGAACGTGATCAGTTTGTCCACGCCAGCGGCGGCGGCGGCCTCCATCTTGTACCGCAGCACCCGGTGGTCGATGGGCGGGAACTTGATGTGGACGTCGCGCCCGAACGACTCGACGTTGCTCCACGACGTGAGTCCGTGCCGCGACGCCAGGCGGTGGTTTTCGCGGAGGAAGTCGGGGAGGTCGCCGAGCGACACGTTTCCGTCCTGGAACGCGACGATGTCCACGAGCCCATCGAGGCGGGCGAACACGTCGGCCCACGAATCGACGTGCTCGCCGAGGGAGATGGCCGCGTCGCCGAACTGCTTCACCCCGCGGATATACGGCGAGATGAAGATGGGCTGGTCCTTGAGCCCACGAAGGTGGCGGGCGAGGTCCTCGTAGACCGTCATCACCCCCTCGTCGTAGGCGTCGATCTCGTGCGAGATGTACCACCCCTGGAACGCCGCGCGATGGCCGTAGCGCTCGACGACCTCGTCGGCCAGGCGCTTGTTGAGGTCGGCTTCCTCCTGGTAGCGACCGCTCGTCCAGTACGTGCCGCTGTCGTAGGTCCCGAAGTAAAACGCCATGCCGCACCGCTCGGCCTGCTCCAGGAAGAGGTCCACGAGGTCCGTGTAGACGGGATACGCCCCCATCTGCTGGCGCAGCGTCGGCGACTCGAAGGTGACGCGCCGCTGGTAGCCGCAGCGGATCAGCACGACCGTGTCGATGCCCACGGAGCGCATGGCGTCGAAGTCACGGGCCCACTCGTCCGGTCCCCAGTTGTGGGCCGAGATGTCGTGGGTGACCTCGTCGAGGAACGTGCCGGTGAGTTGGATCACAGGAGGAGACCGGTCATGGCTCAGGGCCCAGAGCCTCGGCAAGATCACGGAGATAGTCGCCACGTGTGGCCCCAGCCGATGGCTCAGCCACCGGACCCTGCATCAAACCGGTGTCGATGGCGCGGCGACGCCAGCGGGCTGCCGTGGGAACGTCTACCGGGTCGTCGGGCGCGATGTCGGTCGGGTCCTCGGGGCCGAGGATGCCCACCCGCGCCAGCTGCTGGACCGGGGCGAAGAGGTCGTGGTCGGGCGTGAGGTCGTAGGCGATGTAGAGGGGGACGCCCGACGCGATGAGCGCCTGCTGGACCGCTGGCGTGTCGCCGAGCGACGGCGCACGGTTGCGCTGGGCCGCGAGGGCCGCGAACGCACCGATGGCCTGCCCCATCAGCATGACGGGCGGCTGGAGCCGCGTGCTCCCGTTGACGATGTGGGTCACGGCGATGCTCTTCTCCCCCACCAGCGTGCGGTCGTCCTCCCGGGGGAAGAGCACGTCTGCGGGAATCTGGTAGGGCGCGGCGTCGGGGAAGTCCTCCACGAGGCGGCGGTCCGGCGGGAGGTGATGCTCGGCATGGTGGTGGTCCAGGAAGTAGTCGCCGACGGCGATGGACCGGGGCTGGAACGGCGCTCGTGGGTGGTCTCCGCGCGCGGTCACGTCGGCGGTCGTGAGCACGCGGTCGTTGACGAGCCGGCGCGCCTCGCGGAGGTACGGGATCGGCGGGAGATGGTCGGCCGTGGGGTACTCGTCGGTCGCGATCTGCCACTCGGGATGCCCGAGCGTGGTCTGCATGTAGCGGATGAACTGGAGCGTGTGGAGCCTCGACGCCGCGAGGTGCTGCTGGCGGTAGAAGCGGTCCTCGTAGAACGCGAGCGGCGCCGGGAAGTCGTTGGCGTGGTGCGGCCAGTTGAGCAGCACCTTGTGGTTCGGGAGGGCCGCATAGGAGATAAAGCTCTCCCAATCGTGCAGGCCGTGGTTGAGGAAGTCGGCGTCCGGCGTCGAGCAGTCCTCCGTCGTCGAGCACTCGAAGCGCGCGTGGTAGGCGCGCTCCACGTCCGAGAGGGCAGGCGCCGTCGCTCCCGGCTGGCGGACCAGCGTGGCGCAGTACGTGTAGTCCTGAATGCGCAGGTCAGCCGTCTCCGGCGCCGACGCCTCGCCAGTCTCGTCGCGCGCCTCGCGCCCGAGCCTGTACGGCAGGCCCATCATCGCCAGCCCATCCCCATACTCGTCCGCCGCGACGAAGACGCCAGCAGCATGCCGCTCCGTGGTTCCGTCCCGCTGGCGCACGCGGACGACGCGCAGCTCGCCGTCGCGGGTGACGGCCTCGGCCTCGGTCTCGCGGTGGATCGCGAGCCGGCCGGCCTCCGCCAGCGGGGCCGCCATCTGCTCCAGGATCGCCAGGCCCACGTGCGGCTCGTAGCCGTACAGGCTGATCCACCCCGTGAACAGGTTGTCGTAGCCGCCGTAGTGGGCCGCCAGCGCCTCGCGGAACTCGTGGACGATCCCGCCGCCCGCGCCGTACTTGTTGCCGTCGAGCGCCGAGACGCCAGCGGCCGTCAGCATCCCGCCGATCCACGGGCTCGGCTCGATCACAGTCGCCGTGGCGCCCATCCGCGCGGCCTTAATGGCAGCGCAGACGCCCCCCGCGCCGCCGCCGTAGATCACGAGGTCGGCGTCCGCGGTGGGCCGCCCCGACCACCACGGGCCGACCACCGTGACGGGCGCGACCGAGAGGGCGGCACCGGCCCCGCTGGCGAGCGACAAGAACGAGCGTCGGTTCATGTGGGAATGGAGGCGTGACGTGTGCCGAGTCCCGCTGGCGCGCCTAGGTGACAGGCTCTGGGACCTGGCTGGGTGTCCGGTGAGGCGTCAAGGAGAACGGCTCGGTTCGGAGGTGACGGTACCACGTCGCGTACAGCGCCACGGACAGCGCCACGAGGATCGCCAGCAGGATCGCGAACTGGTCCCACCGCTTGGTCACCATCGCCATCGGGGTCAGAAACAGGACGAGCTGCCACGGCACCGCCACGCAGATGGCTACGATGTCGCGCCGCGTCTCTGTGCGGATGTCGGCGCGAAGTCCGGGCGAGAGGCGATCTCGGACAGGCCCCCAGAGGCCGAATGGCCGGGTCCGCTCGACGAACGTGTGGAGGATGTCGCCAGCGGTCGGCGCGGTGGCAAACGTGATGGCCATGCAGGCC
>JBCDLV010000056.1:0-14381 GCA_038744895.1 Bacteroidota bacterium
GACGGGCAGGGGAGACGTGGCGGTCGTGTACCGCGCCTGGCCGTCGGTGTTCGCCCCGCTGGCGGCACGAGCGAAGGACCGTGAACGGTCCGCGTCCTGAGCTGCTGATTCGCCCGCCAGCGGCCAGTCCCGCCAGCGGCTAGTACAGCGACATGTTGAAGGCTGGACGGTGCTTCTTCACGACGGGGTTCTGCTCGCCGAGGGCGTGGAACAGCGCCACCGCCAGCTGGCGCGCGCCGTCGCCGTCGTAGTACCGGTCGGCGCGGATGGCGTCGATGAGGTGACCGAGCGCAGCGTCGATGTCGCCGGGCAATGCCTCCAGTGCTGCCACGACCGGCCCGCGGGCGGGGCTGCCCTCGGGAAGAGAAGACGTGTCTCGGTCCAGCGCCGCCAGCAGGGTGCGGACCGCTTCGGCCTCGGTCGTGAACACGTCCTCGATCAGCTGGCGCGCACGCGCCGGATCCGTGAAAACGATAAGCTGAGCCAGGCGCGCCCGTGCCTCGTCTGCCCAGGGTGCCGATGCCGCCTCGGGATCGTCGAGGGCGGCTTGGAAGGCAATCGCTGCGCGCCCTCGGTCACCCTCGGCCCAGGCGGTTTCTCCGGCCTGGAGGTGCGTGCGTCCCGGCGATGGAATGTGCTCGGCCAGCCACTGCCGGATCGTGTGTTCGGGAAGCGCGCCCGTGAACTCGGCGGTCACACGTCCGTCCGCGAACAGCTTGACTGCCGGGATGCCGCGGACGCCGTAGCGCTGCATCAAGGCCGGCTCCTGATCGGTGTTGACTTTGACCAGGCGCCACCGATCGGACGCCTCCGCTGCCAGCCGGTCGAGCGTTGGCCCGAGGACGCGGCACGGACCGCACCACGGCGCCCAGAAGTCGACCAGGATGGGACGCTCGCGGCTGGCGTCCAGGACATCGGTTTGAAAATCGAACGGCAGGCTTTGAGGGCTTGTCTCCGCGTCCATAGGATCGGCAGCACGAAGGCTGCGTGGCGTAGCTGAGCCGCGTGTCACGGAGGTCTCCACGGCCTGTTCCCACCCCTCCCAGCGCCGACGGAACGGTGGCACCCGAAGCCACGGAGTCGCTTTAGAGACCGGTGGCGAATTCCACCGCGCCTGCCCGCCCTAACCCCTGGAGTAAGGACACTCTTTAGGGGTATCTGGCAGGAGGTCCGCGCTGTCTTCATCGGCCTAGGTTTGCCCAGGTTCTAATTTATTTCCGATGTCTGAGCAGCTCTCCGTACGCGCGGCCGCCGACCTCCTCGGCGTGCACGTCGACACCATCCGCCGGTGGACCGACGAGGGTCGTCTGCCGGAGACACGGACGCCCGGTGGCCACCGTCGCATTCCGCGCGCCGCCGTCGACCAGCTGCTCGCGGGATCCCAGCCTGATAGTTCATCCTCGGCGACCACGCTGCCCGAAACGGGAGCGCCAGCGGATCAAGCCTGGGCTCATCACGCCCTGATCCACGCCCGCTACGAACTCGACTCCACTCCTGAGCGCGGGTGGCAGACGTCGCTCACCGACGCGGACCGCGAGCACAGCCGCGAGAACGGCCGCAAGCTGATGGGCCTCCTGCTCGAACACGTCGCCGGGACCATCGAGGAGGAGGATCTCTGGCCTCAGGTCCGCGATCTCACCGGCGTCTATGCCGAGCACTTGCGGGATGCCGGTGTGCCCTATGCGGCGGCCCTGCGAGCGGCTATGTTTTTCCGGGGCGTCCTGTCAGACAGCACCACCTTCTACCCCGCCTCGGGCGAGCGTCCGGGCGCGGAGCTGGCGCTGAAGGTGAACACCTTCACGAACGAGGTCCAGCTGGCGATCGGCGAGGCCTACGGCGTTGGCGGTCCGTTCGAGGCGCCTCCCACCACCCCCTAGCCCTCTCAGCCTGAGATGATGAGCCGCATCGCGTTCTCGAATCTAGACCTGGTCTTGATTAAGGGCCTCTGGATCTTGCTCCTCTCCCCGCTGGCGGTGTCGGCGCAGACGGTCGAGGGCGTCGTCCGGTCTGGCGGCCAGCCCATCGCGGGCGCGTCCGTCCGGCTGGCGGATACCGTGCGAGGCACCTCCGCAGGGGCCGACGGGACCTACCGGTTGGCCTTGCCCTCCGAGGGCCCGTTCCGGCTGACGGTCTCGGCGGTCGGATACGAGACCACAGAGGTGGCGGGGACCGCGGCCGTCGGCGAGATCGTGCGTCTCGATATCGACATGGTGCAGGCGCAGGTCCAGACCGACCGCGTCGTGGTCACGGCGACGCGCTCGCCGAAGGCGCTCGAAGACGTGGCCGTCCCTACCACCGTCGTCGACGCGGAGACCATCCGCCAGCAGGGTGCCTTGCGGCTCGGAGACGTGCTGGAGGACGTCCCTGGCCTGTTCGTCTTCGACGATCACGGCGGCGGCGTCCAGGTCCAGGGCTTCGCCTCGGATTACACGCTCATCCTGCTCGACGGCGAGCCCGTAATCGGCCGGCTGGCAGGGACGCTCGACGTGGACCGGCTGACGGTCGCGGGCGTCGACCGCATCGAAGTGGTCGAGGGGCCGTCGTCCTCGCTCTACGGGAGCGAGGCGCTCGCAGGCGTCGTCAACCTCGTCACGGCGATGCCGGCGCCGGGGACCGAGACGGCTGGCGCGCGCCTTCGGGCAGGCACCTTCGGCGAGACCGACCTGGTGGCCGAGGCCGCCGTCGGGCGCCAGCGGTGGGCCGCGAGGGCCTTCGTGAACCGGTACGGGTCCGATGGCTACGACCTCACCCCGGAGTCCTTCGGTCCGACCGTTCCGTCGTTCACCGACTGGACCGGCGACTTTCGGTCCGAGGTTCGCCTCGGTGCATCGCGGCTGAGCCTGGGGACGCGGATGGCGGTGGAGGACCAGACCGGCGGGTTCGCTCGCCGCGAGAGCGACGGCACCCAGGTCCCGTACATCGATACCGGGCGCCGGGTCGACTGGAGCGTCCACCCGGAGTGGGCCGTGCCGCTCGGCGATCGGTTCCAGCTCACGACCACGCTCTACGGCGCGCGCTACCAGACCGAGACGCGCTTCCGCCGCCAGTCGGACGGTGATCTCCTCTACTCCGACGACTTCGACCAGCGATTCGGCAAGGCGGAGGCACAGGTCGACGCGCTCTGGAGCGCCCGCCACGCCACCATCCTGGGTGCCGGCATCACCGACGAGCGCCTGGCCGGCGACCGCTACACGCCGGACGCCGCTGGCGACGCGCCGAACGCCCAGCAGGTGTTCGCCTTCGCGCAGCACGAGTGGGCGCCCTCTCGGGCATGGGCAGTCAGTGCCAGCGCTCGGTTCGATGCGCACTCCGACTATGCCGCCCGCCTGACGCCCAAGCTTTCCGTGCTGGCACGCCCCCGAGACGGTCTACGCCTCCGCGCCAGCGTCGGGAGCGGTTTCAAGGCGCCGGCCTTCCGCCAGCTGTACCTCGCCTTCACCAATGCCGCTGCTGGCTACAGCGTCTTCGGCTCGACCCGGCTGGAGGAGGGCGTCGCGGAGTTGGACGCGCAGGGACAGCTTGCCCAGGTGTTCTTCGATCCCGCTCTGCTGGGCGACATCGAAGCTGAGAGCTCTGTCGCCTTCAACGTGGGCGTCGCAGCCGAGCTCGCACCGTGGCTCACCGTGGAGGCCGGCGGATTCTGGAACGAGGTCCGCGACCTCATCGAGGCACAGCCAGTCGCGCAGAAGACGAACGGCCAGTCGGTCTTCGGCTACTTCAACGTGAACCGCATCTACACGCGCGGCCTCGATGCCCAGATCTCGATGCGCCCCGCTGGCGGGCTCGAGGTGGCGGGCAGCTACCAGTTCCTCCAGGCCCGCGACCGAGAGATCGTCGATGCCCTCGCCGACGGTGGCGTCTTCGGGCGCGACCTCAACGGGCGTGACTACCGCCTGAGCCTATCGGATTACGGCGGCCTCTTCGGACGCTCGCCGCATGCCGCCACGCTTCGGACGACGCTCTCCCGCGGCGATGCCTCGGCCCAACTCCGTGGCCGCTGGCGCAGCCGCTACGGCTTCGCCGACTTCGACGGCAACCGCCTCGCCAACCGCGACGACGAGTTCGTGGCGGGCTACGCCGTGTTCGACCTCACGCTCACCAACTCCTGGTCCACCCAGGCCGGCCGCATCACGGCGCAGGCCGGCGTGGACAACCTGTTCGATGTGACGCGGGCCACCCTCGTGCCATCCATGCCCGGGCGCACCGTGTTCGCGACGCTCGGCCTCTCATTCTAAACCTCATACCACGCGCCCTGTACGGCGCATTCCCATGAACCGTATCGCACTCCTCGCCCTCGCGGGCGTCCTCACGCTTTCCGCCTGTGACTCGACCGAGGTCGAGCCCGTCCCGATCCCGGCCCAGACGGCTGATGACATCGAGGCGGATCCGGCCACGAGCTTCGGTCCGCAAGGCCCCGTTGGCAACGGCCTGTTCACCCTGTTCGACCTGGACACGGGTCAGGTCGTGCTGTCGTCCTCCGAGACCGATGCGACCGCGCGCGCAGCCGACTCCACGGGTACGGCCTGGGACATCGGGTTCCGCGCCACGACCATCATCTTCAACAACGGAATCAGCGGCCCGGGCTCTGTCCGCGCTCAGTTCCTTCCGACCACACCGTTTGCGGAGCTGACCATGGCGCCAGCGGACGGGTACCTGGCCGACGGTGAGAACACCTGCCCGGCTGTCCAGACCCCTGGAGGCACGTTCCCCGGTGCGCCGCTCGTCGTGTGCGGCGGGTCGGACAACGGCTGGTACAACTACAACCCGGCGGCGAACGTGGTCACGCCGATCCCTGGCAACACCATCGTGTTCCAGACGAGCGAGGGCGACTACGGCAAGCTTCGCGTCCTGAGCTACTACCGCGGCAACCCGGCCACGCCGACGGAGAACGACACGGCCCGCTACTACACCCTGGAGTATGTGATCCAGGACGACGGCACGCGTGACTTCCAGACGACGGACAACTAGCGCTGCCCGCTGGCGCACTCAATGATCGCCGCCCGTCCTGGCCTGTCCGGGACGGGCGGTTTCGACCCGCGACACGCGATGCCCCACCCGACTGCCTTTGCCGACCCGACGCTGGCCACCTGTGATCGCGGCTCCGTCCGCCGGTGCCGGTGCTGCGACCGGATCAGCCTGACGTTCAACGAGACCACCGTGTCGATGCAGCGGAAGGACCTGGCGCGGATGCGCGAGACTATCGACGCCGTCTGCGACGCGGCCGGGCGCCCCGGCGCGGTCTGGGGGTGGGCACTCCGCACGGAGACCGCTGGGCAGCGCGTGGTCTTCGAACTCTGGGGCGACGATGCCGAGATGCTCTCGACCCTGCTGGCGCAGGCGGAGACTATGCTGGACCTCGACACGATGCTGGTCGATGCCATCGGGCCTCGCCACGACGCCTGAGACCCGCTCCCAGGCCATGCGTGCCTGCTCCAGCGCTCGCGCGCGGTTTTGTCGGGCCCTCGCCCGCTGGCGCCGAACCCGGGCGCCCCTCGGCCGTGCCAGCGGGGCCATGACGCGTGCGCTCGCATCCCTCGCCGTCCTCTTCGTTGCTGGCTGTGCCTCCGAGCCGGAGGTCCCGCCGACCGTCGAGATGCGCGGCGTCTACCTCGGCCCCAGGTTCGACGGGGAGGCCGCGTCGGTGGACCACGAAGCCATCGGCGACCGAATGCCCGCCATGCGCATGGACGTGCGCGTCGGCGACCCGTCCGTGCTGGATGGGGTCGCGCCCGGTGACACCGTCGTGTTCCGTGTGGACAGCGTCTCGCTAACGACGATCTGGGGCGTCGAGCCGCTGCCGCCAGGCACGACGCTCGACCTTTACGATCCCGAAGCGGACACCTCCGGGTCGCGGCTTGTAGCGCCCGAGTAGCTACCGTGCGGACTGGGTTCTAGGTCGGCGGCGTCGGCAACGGACGATCTCGGGCTCAACACAGCCGTCCGACGCGTCGGACGGCTGGCAGGTCGCGCAAGGCGGGATTCGCCAGCGGGGCTATGCGGCGACGCCCTGGCGTGGCAGGGACGAGACGATCTCGCGCCACTCGGTCAGCTCCGTGAGGCCGGGCTTCCGCTTGCCGAAGATCTGGACGATGGTGTCGCCGGAGGCGTCGTAGGCCTCGACGGCCGTCACGTCGCCGTCCTCGGTGGGCTTGACCACGACCCAGGCCTCTGCGATCTGCTTCTCGTCGAGGTGTAGGTTGAAGCCGGGGTCGAGCACGTTGAACCACGGGCCGTGCTCCACCAGCTTGCGCACCGTCCCGGTGTGGATCTGGAAGGCCCCTGGGTTGCCGACGAAGATCATGATCGGCGTCTCGGTCTCCGCGGCACCCTCCAGCGTCCGGCGGAGAGAGATGGGCTCGATGCGCTCGGTAAAGCGTCCCTCCGCCAGCCGGAGCGACTGCGATCGGCTGACGCCGTGCTTGTGGAGCAGGTAGAAAAAGTCGTGCGTGTCCTGGAGTGCGCCCCAATCGGCGAGGAAGGTCTCGGAGTCGATCTCCTCGTCGGGCGTCTCGGGCTTGGGCTCCGGCCGAGGCTCCGCCGACCAGTCCAGGTCCGTGGCCGTGTGCGCCCTGACGAAGGCGTTGTAGGCCTCGACGTTGCTCTTGCGGGTCAGGTAGATCTTGTGGACGGCGTCGCCGTGGGCGTCGAAGAACTGGAGGCTGCGCCGGATGCCGTCCTTGGAGCCATCCCACGGCGTCTCGACGGCGAACCCAACGCGCCAGCGGCCGCAGAAGAGGCGCAGGTCGATGGGCTCGCCGATCACCTGACACATGCTGTGCGGCAGGTCCGTGTCGACGTTCTCGTACGTGCCCTTCTTCTCGTGGACGCAGGCGTCGTTGCGCGTCAGCGCCATGACCTCGCCGAGCGGCTCGATCCGGTGCAGGATCTCACGCCAGCCGCCCTCTGGCGCTGCCAGCATCGTGGCCTCGCCGTCGATGCCTGTCGCGACCAGCTCGGCTTCGCTCACGCCCATCTCGGTGGCGGCGCCGCGGATGCGGGTCTTCGGGTTCTCGGCCCGGAATGTCTCGAAACGGGTACGGAGGTCAGTGCTCATGAGTCGTGGCGGTCTCGCTCCGTTGGATCCGTCGGATGGAGGCGGGACGCAGGGATGAATTGGATGGATCTACGATACGTCAGTGGGGCGGCTCTCCCTCCGAAGGCGGGTCCAAAACGGGGACGGAATCGGTCACCCCGTCGCCGCCGTCGCCCGGCATGGGGACCACCAGCGGGCAGCTGGCGCAGGGATTCTGCATGACGAGAACCGAGATGCCGAACGCTTGCTGGATGACCGCTGGCGTAAGCACCGCCTCGGCCGACCCGATGGCCACCAGGGCGCCTTCGGCGAGGACGGCGATCCGGTCGGCGTACTGGGCGGCGAGGTTGAGGTCGTGGAGGACCGTGAGCACGCCCACGCCAGCGGCGGCCTGCTGGCGCGCGACGCCGAGGACGGTGTGTTGGTGCGCCAGGTCGAGCGCGCTCGTCGGCTCGTCGAGGAGGAGGTAGCGATCCGCGCCAGCGGTCGCGTCGCCGCCGTCGAGCTGGGCCAGCGTCCGCGCCAGGTGCACCCGCTGCTGCTCGCCGCCGGAGAGCGTCGGGTAGCGCCGGCTGGCGAGGTGGTGCACGCCCGCACGTTCCATCGCGCGCGCAGCCGCGAGACGATTGTCGCGGTGGGTGCTGCGGTGCGGGGTGCGGCCGAGGAGTACCACGTCGAGGGCCGTGAACCCGAACGCCAGTGCCGACTTCTGGGGCAGGACCGCGCGCCTCTGCGCCAGGGCGTTCGTGTCGAGGGACGCCAGCGGGCTCCGGTCCAGGTGAACCGCGCCTTCGGTCGGGCGCATCTCCCCCGCGAGCAGCCGCAGCGCCGTCGTCTTGCCCGCGCCGTTGGGCCCGACGATGGCGAGCACCCGCCCAGGCTCGACAGCCAGCGAGAGGCCGTCGAGGAGCGTCGCGCGTCCGATGCGGACCGATACCTGATCGAGCGTCAGCATCAGGCGAAGGACTCGGGCCGCTCGCGGAGCAGCAACCACAGGAAGAAGGGTGCGCCGGAGAGCGCCGTCACGATCCCGATGGGCACCTCGATTGGGTCCAGGATGACGCGGCTGAACAGGTCGGCCACGACCACGAGGGCCGCTCCAGAGAGCGCCGCGCCGGGCAGCAGGGCCCGGTGGCCGGGCCCGATCGACAGGCGCACGATGTGCGGGGCCACCAGGCCCACGAAGCCGACGAGTCCTGCGGCAGCCGTTGCCGCCGCCACGGCCAGCGCGGCGAGGGAGACACAGACGGCCTTCACGCGCTCCGTCCGGATGCCCAGGTGGGCTGCCTCCGCCTCGCCGAGGAGCATCGCGTCGAGCGAGCGGGCCAGCCACGGCGTGATCGCCAGCGCCAGGCCGACGAAGATCACCGTCACGCCGACCGTGGACCACGAGGCGCCGCCGAGGCTGCCGAGCGTCCAGAAGGTGAGGTCGCGGAGCTGCCCGTCGTCGGCGAAAAGGACGAGGGAGCCGACCGCGGCGCCGCACAGGGCGTTGACGGCGATCCCCGCCAGCAGCATCGTCGTGACGGAGGTCCGCCCGCGACGCGTGGCGATGCGGTACACGATCAGCGTCGTGGCGAGGCCACCGCCGAAGGCGAAGAGGGCGATGCCGGCTGGCCCCAGCGCCGTCGCCAGCCCGACGATGATGGCGACCGCCGCTCCGAGCGACGCGCCGCTCGACACGCCGATGAGCCCGGGGTCGGCGAGGGCGTTTCGGAAGAGGCCTTGGAGGACGGCGCCGGCGACCGCCAGCCCGGCCCCGACTACCATGCCCAGCAGCACGCGCGGCAGGCGGATCGCCAGCAGGACCGCCTCCTGCTGACCCGTCACGGTGAGATCGACCCCCAGTACGGTATCCGGCACAGACACGCCGAGCACGCCGAGGAGCACGGCCACCGTCTGGGCCGGTGAGATGTCGACAGCCCCGGTGGCCGTCGCCGTGAGCGAGCCGACGACGAGGAGCCCCGCGAATCCGCCCAGCACCCAGCGAACGCGGCGGCTGTGGGCGTCGGCACCCGCGAACGCGTCCTCGGCGTCCGGCTGGCGAGGGAGGCTACCGGCGTGTCCGTCGCCAGCGGGGACGCCGTCTGCGTGAGCGCCGCCGTCACGCTCTACCCGTGCCCCGGACGTGCGGGGGCCGTGATCCTCGATCGGTCGGGCAGAAGACGACATCTGAAGCGGGGCGGTGCCCCGGATACGCTCAAACGCTGGACAGAGTCTAAAGAAGGACGAAGACGGCGTGGGAGGCCTCCAGATTCTTCACCACCCTGAACAGAGGCGCCCCTGCTGGCGGATGCCGCCCTGCCGGCGCCGCGGCACGACGGGATTCTGTGGAACGAAGACGCCGCCGACCTCATGCCCAGGTCATCGGCGCAGACCTCGTGTGTCCCTGCCTGCGCGCTCTAGCTTGCCCCGTCCTTTCGGTCTTCCCGTCCCCTCGGTCTCCCATGCGTGCCTTCCCGTTGATCCTCGCCCTCGCATGTGTCGCGTCGGCATGTGACTCCAGCGACGAGGAGGTCGTGATCCGCTCTGGCGGCGACACCCTGACGGCGCCCGCCAGCGGGCCGGTGGCCCGCTACGCGTTCGCTACCGAGCGCGAGGTCCCGGCCGACTCTGCGCAGACCGTGCTCTGGGACGTAGGCGTCCAGGGAACGAACGTGATCCTCAACAGCGGATCGAGCGGTCCCGGAGCCGGCATCGGCGTCGTGGTGGAAGTCCCCTTCGAAGACATCGACAACGCCCTGACCCTCGACGTCGCCTACCGCCGCGATGGGGAGTCGCCGTGTGACGTGGGCTTTCCGCAGGCCGTGTGTAGCGGCGACCTGTTTCTGGGCAATGATCCGGTCGATGGTCGCACGCTGCTGCTCCGCCTCGGCGATGGTCAGGGCTACGCCAAGGTGGAGGTGACCGGCTACGATGCCTCCGCTGGCGCGCTTTCATTCCGGTACGTCGTCAACCCCGGAGGACCCGAGTTCGTCGAGACCGACTGACGGCTGCCCGCTGGCGACGCGGGTCGCGGCGATCCACCCCTTTCCACGCCATCCATGTCTCTGTTCGTCACGATCGTCCTCGACGGCGCCGGTGTGGGCGACGCACCCGATGCCGATGCCTACGGCGATGCGGGCTCCGACACCCTGGGCCACGTCATCCGCCGGAAACGCCCATCGCTGCCGCATCTGACGCGGTGGGGACTCGGGACGCTGGTCGAGGGCCTCGACGAGGTTCCTGCGCCAGCGGCGTCCTGGGGACGCATGACGGAGCGCGCTGCTGGCAAGGACTCGACCACGGGCCACTGGGCGCTGGCAGGCCTGGTCCTGGATACGCCGTTTCCGACCTACCCCGAGGGCTTCCCACCCGACGTGGTCTCGGCCTTCTGCGAGCGCGCAGGCCTCGATGGCATCCTCGGCAACCGCGCCGCCAGCGGGACGGCCATCATCGCAGACCTCGGCGAGGCGCACCAGGAGACCGGACGACCCATCGTCTACACGTCGGCCGACAGTGTTTTTCAGATCGCCGCGCACGTCGAGACGATCCCACTCGACGACCTCTACGCGATGTGCCAGCTGGCGCGAGACGAGGTCATGACGGGCGAGCATGCCGTGGGCCGGGTGATCGCTCGGCCGTTCGAGGGCGCCCCCGGTGCGTACGAGCGGATCTCGAAGGCCCGGAAGGATCTCTCGCTTCGGCCCCACGCGCCGACGCTGCTGGACACGCTCCAGACCGGCGGCGTGCGTACGGTCTGCGTGGGCAAGATCGCGGCGCTGTTCGGCGGGGCCGGCGTGGATGCCGAGATCAAGACGGCCGGCAACGCGGACGGGATCGACAAGACCCTGGCGGCCATCCGCGAGGCCGCCGCCAGCGGAGAGCCGACGTTCATCTGGACGAACCTGGTCGACTTCGACGAGCTCTACGGTCACCGGAACGATCCCGAGGGCTACGCCCGCGCCCTGGAAGCCTTCGACGCGGCGCTGCCGGACCTGGAAGCGGCGCTCCCCGCTGGCGCCTCGCTCCTCCTGACGGCCGACCATGGCAACGACCCGACGTACCCCGGGACCGACCACACGCGCGAGCGGGTGCCGGTGCTGTGGTACCGCGACGGGATGCCAGGGCAGGACCTCGGGACCCACGACACGTTCGCCGCACATGCCGCGACGGTAGCCGCGCACTTCGGAGCCGACGGCGTCGACGCAGCCCCGCTGGCGCCAGTGGGTTCGTTGCATGGGTCGAGGTTGCGTGGGTAGGAGCGACTCGCCGGCATGGGGTAGGGGCGACTCGCCGAGTCGCCCCTACCGCGCGGGTCGTCCCGTGGCATGGGGAGAACGGTCCGCCCCTACCGCGCGAGGTTGCGGGCGGCGTTCTCCATGTTGCGGAGGAAGCCCTCGTACTTGGCACGCTTGACCGGGCTGCGGCGGAACCGCTCGCGCCACGCCTCGATGTCGATCTCAACCCACTCGCGGGCGGGCGTGTCCTCGACGCCATCGCGTGGCAGGAAGCGCGCGTCGCGCGTGGGCTGGGAGAACTTGGTCCACGGGCAGACCTCCTGGCAGATGTCGCACCCGAAGGCCCACGCGCCGAACTCGGACGCCAACTCGGGCAGCGTCTCGCCGCGGTGCTCGATGGTCCAGTACGAGATGCAACGCGTCGCGTCGATCTGGTAGGGCGCGTCGAGCGCTCCGGTCGGGCAGGCGTCGAGGCAGCGCGTACACGAGCCGCAGTAGTCAGCCTGGAACGGGTCGTCGGGCGCCAGCGGGACGTCCACGATGAGCTCGCCGAGGAAGACGAATGAGCCGTGCGTCCGCGTGAGGAGATTGGTGTTCTTGCCCTGCCAGCCGAGGCCGGCCCGCTGCGCCCACGCCTTGTCCATGACCGGCGCCGAGTCCACGAAGGCGCGGCCACCGGCGCCGCCGGTGCGGCGGTCGAGCCAGTCGAACAGCTCCGCCAGCTTCTCCTTGAGCACGTCGTGGTAGTCGTCGCCCCACGCGTAGCGGCTGATCTTGGCAGCGCCCGGCGTCCCGTTGCCCGGCTGGCGCGTCGGCTGGGCGTAGCTGACGAACACCGAGACCACGCTCTCGGCGCCCGGCACCAGCTCGCGCGGGTCGATGCGCTTGTCGAAGTGGTTCGCCATCCACCGCATCGCACCGTCGTCCCCGCCGTGGCGGCCGCCCTCCAGCCAGGCCTCCAGCCGACGCGCCTCGATGTCGAGGCGCTCGGCCCGCGCGATCCCGACCCCGTCGAAGCCGACGCGGAGGGCCTCCGTCTTGAGGCCGCGGGCGAGCGCGCTAGGGTCATAGCCGGGCATAGATGTGAAGGCTACGACACGACATGCGTAAGGTCCCCTGAGGCAGGCTCAGCGGGTGCTACGCGACCACGTTCAAGGCATCCGTGGTGCGCGGTAGGTCGCGCTCGGTACCGTCGATCGGGGATCCATCCGGGTGTCGTCCCAGAGCCGTGAGCGTCCGCCGGATCTGCGCGTCGTGGTGGCGGTGGTGCGCCAGCAGGAAGGCGAGCGCGTCCTCCAAGAGGAACGGGCCCAGGATCGGGTGCCGGTAGGCGACCACCTCCGGTCTCTCCAACGCGGACCGCCAGCGGGCGCGCATGACGGCCCACCGCTGGCGAACGTCTGCCCATCGCGGCTCGGCAGACGGCATCACGCCAGCGGCCGATGGAGGCGCCGGGATGCGGATCGGGAGCGAGAGGAATCGGCACAGCAGGCGGCTTCGGACGGGTGACGTGGCCCGCACCCACAGTGGCGCCGGCGACGCGTCGATTTGGAGTCCGCCGTCGATGCGGAGGATGTGCTCGGCGAGCTGCGCGAGTGACCACGCACCGGGCGACGGAACCGCGTGGACGATCGACTCGGGCAGCGCGTCGAGCCGCGCGGTCACCTCGACCCGGTGGGCGTCGAGGGCATTGAGGAGGCTATGGCTGCGGGAGGTCATCGGAGGGCGGGGACCGCTGGCGAGCGCACCTCGGGTGCGAACGACCAGACGACGGCGCCGCAGACGGCGACCGCGCTGTTCTTGAGCACGCCGGTGAGCGGCGCCAGCAGGGTCGATGGGTCGGTCCACACCACGCCGAGGGTGATGAGGGCCATCGCCACGGTGGTCACGGCGACCGCCAGCCGCTCGCGGTAGCCGACCAGCAGCACGACGCCCGCGATCACCTCCAGCACGCCGATGCCGACGAGGGTCGCCTCCGGCGATCCGATCCACAGCCCGGAGTCGGCGACGAGCGCGAGTTCGCCAGGGTCGCGGAGCCAGAGCTTCAGCCCGAGGCCCTCTCCGAGCCACACCAGCGCGAGCGAGAGGCGGGCGGCGAGGCGGAGGGCATGCGGCGACATGGTGCCGTTTTCAGTTTTGACTGAAAGCTACGGGGCGGCCCTCCAGAGGTTACAGGCGCGGAACTCGGAACGGGACGAGCCGCTCTACTCCGTCCCCTCTGTCACGACCCCATGCTCGTCCTCCTCACCGGCGCCACCGGCTACGTCGGCTCCCACGTTCTTTCCGCGCTGCGCCAGCGGGGCCACGTGGTCCGCGCGCTCGTCCACGGCGACCCGGGCCCGCTGGCGACGGCCGAGGGCGTGACGGTCGTGCAGGGAGACGTGACGCGACCCGAGACTTTGAGCGGTGCCTTCGAGGGTGTCGAGGCGGTCGTTCACCTGGTCGGCATCATCGACGAGAGCCCCAGGCGGGGCGTCACGTTCGAGCGGATCCACGTGGACGGGACGGCGAACGTGGTCGCTGCCGCGCGCGAGGCAGGCGTGACGCGGTTCGTCCACATGAGTGCCAACGGGGCGCGGCCCGACGGCGTGAGCGCCTACCAGACGACGAAGTGGACCGCCGAGGAGGCCGTCCGCGCCGCTGGATTCGAGCACACGGTCGTGTTCCGGCCGTCGACCCTGTTCGGCGATCCCGGGCCGGACAACCCCGAGTTCGCGAAGCGGCTCTGGGAGACCCTCGTCAAGCCGTTCCCGGTCCTCCCGGTGTTCGGCGACGGCCGGTACGAGCTGCAGCCCGTCCACGTCCAGGCGTGTGCCGAGGCGATGGCCGAGGCCGTCACGCGCGAGGCCTCGAACGGTGTCGCCTACGGCGTGGCCGGCCGCGAGCGGATTCCCTACCGCGACGTGCTGCGCCGGATCGCTCGCGGCGGTGGCATCCGTCCGAAGCCAACGGCGCCGGTCCCCGTCGCGATGGCCCGGCTAGGCGTGAACACGCTCGGAAAGGCCGGCCTGCTCCCCATCTCGCCTGCCCAGTTCGAGATGCTGGTCGAGGGCAACACGTGCGACCCGTCCGCCTTCTTCCGCGACTTCAACGTCGAGAGCCCAGCCTTCGACGCCGACGCGCTCGCC
>JBCDLV010000057.1:0-14371 GCA_038744895.1 Bacteroidota bacterium
CCGATCTCTCCGTGCTGCCCTTCGTAGCGCTGGATGTTGTCCGCGAGGGCCGCCAGCAGGCGCTTGGCGTGGGCCGGTGTCACGACGACCCGGCTCTTGACGCGCGCCTTGGGCACACCCGGCATGACGCGGATGAAGTCCAGGATGAACTCCTCCGGGCTGTGAGAGATCATCACGAGGTTCGAGTAGACGCCCTCGGCGACCTCTTCGGAGAGCTCGATCGAGAGCGATGGGCCGTTGGGGTTGGTTTCCATGGGATCGATGGGGAGTCCGGAAGCTAGAGCCGTCCGCCAGCCGTGGCGATGCGTTCCGACACGGAGTTAGGGAGAGGCTATCCCTGCTGGCGGCCCGCTTGCGCGAGCGCCGCGATGAGGTCGCTGCGGGTGAGGATGTGGAAGTCGCCGCCAGCGGCGCCGTCGCCCCCGGCTTCGACCTCCACGAGCACGGCACCGGCGTCGCCGTCGAGCGTTGCTACCAGGCTATCCAGAGGCACGGCCGAGGAGACCACGGGGAACGGATCGGCCATGACGGCGCGAACGGGTTCATCGCGAGCGTCCGGCTCTGCGATGAGACGGCCCAGCACACCCCGCTCGCTGAGGGACCCGATCACGTCGCCATCCTGGAGGACCGGCATCTGGCTGATGCCGTTGGACGTCATGGCCTCGATCGCCTCCGCCAGCGTCGTGTCGGGGCCCACGGAGATCACCGCGTCGCGGTCCCTCGTGGCGAGCACCTGCTCGGCCGTGAGCGACGGAGAGGCTTCGAGAAACCCATTCCGGCGCATCCACTCGTCGTTGTAGGTCTTGGACAAGTACCGAAACCCGCTGTCCGGCAACAGGATGACGACCACGTCGTCAGGTGACAGTGTCGAGCGATTCGCCTCCAACCAATCGAGCCCGCCGGCCACCGCCATCCCGCAGCTCTGACCGATGAACAGGCCCTCCTGGCGCGCCAGCTGGCGTGTCATCCGCATAGCCGATTTGTCGTCGACCTGGACGTAGTCGTCGACCAGCGAGAAGTCCATGTTCTTGGCCAGAATGTCCTCGCCGACCCCCTCGGTCAGGTACGGATAGATCTCCGACTCCTTGAACTCGCCGGTCCGCCAGTACTCGGCGTAAACGCTGCCGTACGGGTCCACCCCGATGGTCTGGATGTCCGGGTTTTGCTCCTTCAGGTAACGCGTTGTGCCCGAGATAGTCCCACCCGTTCCGGCACCCGCCACGAAATGCGTGATCCGCCCGTCTGTCTGCTCCCACAGTTCAGGACCCGTCGATCGGTAATGGGCCTCGGCGTTGGCAGGGTGGTCGTACTGGTTGGGATAGAACGAGTTGGGGATCTCCTTGGATAGACGGGCAGCCACCGAGTAGTACGACCGCGGATCGTCCGGCGCGACGTTGGTCGGGCACACGATCACCTCGGCACCGAGCGCGCGAAGCACGTCCACCTTCTCGGGGCTCTGCTTGTCGGTCGTGGTGAAGATGCAGCGGTACCCCTTGGCGATCCCGGCGATGGCCAGCCCGGCGCCCGTGTTGCCGCTCGTGCCCTCGATGATGGTTCCTCCCGGCTTGAGCAACCCCTTGGCCTCGGCGTCTTCGATCATGGCGAGGCCGATGCGGTCCTTCACCGAGCCGCCGGGGTTGAAGAACTCCACCTTGGCGAGGACCGTGCAGGGCAGGTCACGCGCGAGTGACTGCAGCTGGACGAGCGGCGTGCCGCCGATGGTGTCGAGAATCGTGGGCCACGTAGACATTCCAGAGATCAGGGGTGGTGCCCGCAAGATCTCCGCTGGCGGCAGTCCTTCGCCAGCGGACATGCCCAATACGATGGGAACTTTTCGACGGCAACGCGGCTCTGGGGTCCTCGACACCCTACCGTATGGAGACCTCTTCTGCCCTCCCGTTCGTCGCCCCAGACCTGCTGGCGGTTCTCGTAAGCCCCGCTGGCGAAGTGCTGGATGCCAACGACTCCTGGACGCGGACGTTTGGCGACGAGTTGTGGGGGCGTCTCCCGCCAGAGGACGCCCGGTTCGCGCAGGAGCACACCATCGAGGCCGTCCGCGGCGGCGAGGTCACGCACCAGGTGTACCTCGTCCCGGCAGCCAAGGACGCAGACGTACCGACGCCGGTCCTCCTTCACTTCCACCCGCTCCGCCTCGACACCCTGGAGCCCGGGCACTTCCCAGTGCTTATCACCGGTGAGGTGATGCGGGAGCCGGTGTCCTGGGCAGCCGAGCAGACGCGACGGCGCCGCATGGAGATGCTGGGGCGGATGACGATGGGCGTCGCCCACGACTTCAACAACCTGCTGACGTCCGTCATCGGCCATGCCGAACTGCTCCGGTCCGACCTGGTCCGCCTGCACGCGTCCGGAGACGAGCACGCCCACCTGCGGGCGCTGGAGGGGGCAGCTCGCGACGGCGCGGCCCTGGTCCGCAAGATTCAGCAGTACATCCGCGACGAGAAGGAGGAGCGCGCTGAACCCGTCTCGCTGCACGAGATCGCCCAGGAGGTGGTCACGCTCACCCGCCCGTACTGGTACAACGAGCCTCGCCGGCAGGGCATCTCCATCCAGGTCGAGACCGACATCCGCATGGTCCCTCCCATCCTCGGCACGCCGACGGAGCTCCGGGAGGTCCTCGTCAACCTGGTGCTCAACGCCGTCCAGGCGATGCCTGCTGGCGGCACCCTGACCCTGCGGACGGCCCAGCACGGCCCGAAGGCCGCCGCCATCGAGGTCTCCGACACGGGCGTCGGCATGACCGAGAGTGTGCGCCGCCGCATCTTTGAGCCGCTGTTCTCCACCAAGGGGTCGAACGGAAGCGGGATGGGGCTGACAATGAGCCAGGGCATCGTCCAGGAGCACAATGGCCGGATCGAGGTCGAGAGCGAGCCGGGCCGCGGCACCACCTTCCGTCTCGTCTTCCCCTTCAGCACAGGCGAGGTGGTTGCGCCCGAGGCCGAAGCGCCCACGCCAGCGGAGGAATCCGCAGGCTCCCGCCTGCTGGTCGTGGACGACGAGCCGATGGTGCGCACGGTCACCTCCAAGCTGCTTCGCCTCCGCGGCCACCAGGTCGACGCCGTCGATGGCGGGCCGGCGGCGCTGGAGGCGCTCGCGTCCGGCCTCACCGTCGACCTCGTGGTGACGGATCTGTCCATGCCGGAGATGAGCGGGCGCGAGTTGGCCGCCCAGATCCGCCAGCGGTACCCGGACCTGCCCGTGCTGCTCTTGACGGGCGACACGGACGCCGAGGCCGACAGCCAGGACATCGCCGCCGTTGTCAAGAAGCCGTTCGAGCTGGACGATCTCGACGCCGCCGTGCGCGAGGTCTGCGCCCAACCCTAGCGCGCGCCAATGGCAGCCTCCCGGTGGCCTCTGCGGTGGCGAGCCGTGTCGGCGGCCGTCGCGACGCTGGCTGCGGTTGGACCGCTGGCGGTAGGGGCCGTGCCGCCGTGGCCGGAGGCTGTCGCGCTGACGGCTGGCGCCGCTCTCCTCGGGATCGCCAGCGCGTGGCGCCAGTCCGGCATCGTGCTCACCGTGATCGCGGTGGGCAGCGCGCTGGTGATGGCCGATGCCGTCGGGCGGACGCTCCTCGACGATGTGCACGTCCGCCCCGAGGACCGCTATGCGGAGTTGTGGAGGGTCGATCCGCCAGCGGTCCGGTACGCGCCCGGCGTCGACACCTCGTGGCAGACCCTCGGAGACCTCGCCGCGCTGGGTGCCCCCGTCGCCCACCCTCGGCGGGTTCGCTTTCGGACCGACTCGCTCGGGTATCGGAACGATCCGCTGGACGGTCCAGCCGAGGTCGTCCTGCTCGGGGACTCGTTCGCCGCGGGCGTCGGCACGAGCCAGGAGGAGACTGTCGCTGGCCGGCTGCGCCGGACCCACGGACTGCCCACGGTGACCCTGGCCATCTCGGGCGCCTCGCCCTACGACGAAGGCGTGATGCTGGACGCGACCCTTCCCCGGCTGGCGCTTTCGCCCGATGCGGTGCTCGTGTGGGTCCTGTTCGCCGGCAATGACTTCTCGGGGACGTGCTGGGACGACCTTCCGGCGGAACCGTCTGCCTGGAATCGCCTGCTTGCGCGTACGGCCACGGTCCGCGCGCGATCGGTGCTGGGGCACACACTCCGTCGGCTCCGAGCCTCGCCGCCCGCTCCGCTGGCGCGGCCGCTTCCATCGGGCGACTCGATGGCGTTCTACCGTCCCGATCTAGAGACCATCCGCCTGTCGGAGCCGGAAGCCCGAGACCTCCCGTCGGCGACGTGTGTCGAACAGACGATCGCACACGTGCAGGAGATCACCGGCCGCGAGGGCCTGCCGCTCCTGGTCGCGGTCGCCCCGATGAAGCTCCAGGTCTACGGTGGACTCGTCGGACTCCCCGATACGCCAGCGGGGACGGCGTCTCTGCTTCGGAGCTTCGCCGAGGAACGCGGGATTCCCGTTCTAGACCTGGAGCCTGCCTTGCGGCGCGCTGCAAGGGAGGGCTTGCCCGCCAGGCGGTACATCTACTGGCAAGACGACACGCACTGGAGTCCGCATGGACACGCCCTCGTCGCCCGTGAGATCGAACAGCAGGTTGGAGATTTGCGTGTCAGCCAATCGCGCTCAGGCGCCAGCGGTGGGCCGTGAGGCTCGGACTGGCGTCGAGTCGTGTGGGGGGTTCAGCGTCCGCTGCGTGTATGCTCAGTCCACGCATATCGACACACTCCTCGCCTGCCCATGCCTCGCTCATTCGCGCTGTTCCTGGTCTTGTCCACTGCGGCGGTCGCCCAACCGTTCGAGCGCTCTGCCCTCGACCTGACGGCCAACGGGACGCTCGACGCCCAGGTCGCGTGCGCCACCGCCACGAGCAACCTGGATGGTCCTGTCGTCCTCTGGTTCGATGACGGGACGGAGTCCGCGTTCGTCGCCCGCGATGACGGAGGCACAGCCACCACCGCCGAGATCATCGACGCCGCGACGATCGACACGGCCGCAGGCGTCGATGTCGACGGATGCCGCGCAGCGGAATTCGATGGCGACGGCGACGTGCTGTACCTGGTCCTCTCGGCAGGCGACATCGACTTTGTCGCCGCCGTCGAGTTCAGCACCGCCGGTGTTCCTGAGGTCAGCCTCATCACCACACCCGACTCCGGAGCTGGCGACGGCGTCGTCGGGCTCACACTCGCGGAGGGCGTCCTCTACGCCGCCGTACGCGCCGACCTCAACGACCCGCCCGCTGGCGGCGCGCCTCCCCTCCGCAACGGGTTCTATTCGTTCGCACCCCAAGGCGAGGACCAACGGGCGTCCCCGCTGGCGCTAGACGACGACCTCAGCCTGACCGGCCTGACCGCGACGGCCAACGGGGACGCACCGGCTCCCGGCCTCTTCGCACTGCTCGCGATCTCCGACCGCGACGGAGCCTCCCCGTATCGGTCGACGGTGGTTTCTGTAACCAACCCGACTGGCTCGCCGAGCCTCAGTGTGTTTCGGGACCCATTCGACGGTCTGCTGCCATTTGGGCGTGACCAGGGCCGGCTCGTCGATGTGGTCTCCGCGGTCGAGTCCATCGTGGACGGGACCTTTGTGTCTAGGACGGAGGGCATCTTTGTTCTGGCCGAGGGACCGGAGGACGCCGTTCTGGTCCGCTACACGCCAGATGGGAGCGGTGAGGTCTCTGCCACGGAGGAGTCGATCCTGGCTGGACTGGGCCGGGCCACGCCAGGCTACACCCCGAACGGCACCGCGTCGCTCCTCTACTCGGACGACATCATGGACACACTCGACGCGCTTCTTCTCATCAACCGCAGCGAAGACGGCGGCGCCGACGAGGTTCTGATCGCCACGGGGGCCTTCGTGACCCCAATCGAGCCGGGGGTAGCTCCGAGCAGACCAGCCGTCACGGTCGGCCCCAACCCGTCGGCCGGGCTCACAACCGTCGAGGTTCGAATCCCGCACGGCGTTGAGGACGCCGTCACAGTCCGCGTTTTCGACGTGATGGGCCGTGAGGTGGACACCCTCCATCGGGGGCGGGCGGTGCCGTCCGCCCCCCTTCGGCTCCAGTTCGAGGCCGAGGGCCTGCCAGCGGGCGTCTACGTGGTTCGCGCCGAGAGCGCGTCCGGTCGGCGGATCGGCACGGCCACGGTGACGCTTGTCCGCTAGCAGCCAGCGTGCCGCTACCGCCAACGGCGAGCCATCAAGCTGGGCCCTGCGTCCAGCTCCGGCTCGTCCGGCGGCGTGAGGTTGAAGAAGGCCACCAGGGCCTCGAACAGTTCGGGGTGGTGATTGCGCAAGCGGGCCGGCCGCTCGAAGAACTGCTCCGTGGCGACCGCGAACAGCTCCGCTGGTGCGCTGGCGGCGTAGCTCCGCAGAATGCCGTCGCCCCGCGCGGCGCGGCGCATCTCCTTGCGCATGAGCGTGATCCACGCGTCCGCCGAGCGCGGGTCGAGGAAGTGCGGCACGCCATCGGCCTCCCAGCCCTCGAAGTCGAAGACGTGCGCCAGCTCGTGGAGCACGACGTTTTGTCCATCCTCTCGCGCCCACCCGCGCTCCACGGCCTCCACGGACAGCACGATTGGGCCCTGGCTGTGCACCATGCCGTCGAAGAGCCCCGCCTCCTCATCGCCGTACGCCTCATCGAAGGTGTCCGGGACGAGGAGCACGCTGCGCTCGGTAGGCAACTCCCAGTCGGGATGGCCGTGCAGCAGCAGCGCCGCGCCAGCTGCGACCGACAGCCGAAGCTCGTCGGTGGCCCTAGCGCCGGCGGCGCCCTCGAACGAGAGCTCGTCCAGGATCCATCGCACGTCGCGCTCGAACCGCAGGCGATCGTCCGCCGTCGCCTGCTCGTAGACGCGCACGTGGTCACGGAGCCAGTTCCGCCATGACTCCGGAAACGGATGCCGCGCCAGCCGCACCCGCCGCAGAGGGCGACGCGCCGACCATGCCACGATCGCGATCCACACGGAAGCTCCCACGGCCCACCCCACGGCAGTGCCCACCAGGCGGCTCGCAACGAGCCCCGCCAGCAGGGCCGCCAGGGCACCGCCAACCGCTGGCGTCACCAAGTCGAAGGGACGAATCGCACGCATGGAGAATTTCTCGGGCGGGGGATATCGGCGGGACCGGACGAGTTTACTCCCCGTACGCGTCCGCCGACGCGGCCGTCTTTGGCGGCTGGTGCCGTCTTTGTCGGCTGGTTTCGACATCACGCAGACGCGTCGATTCTGTCCCCTCCTCGGAGGGCTGAGCGCCCCGGCATCATGCCGATTGATGCAATAGCGGATTCATACCTGATGACCCAACCCCTCTTCTTCGCCGCAGACGATCCCGAGCAGTCCATTCCGCTCCTCACCCCAGATGAGGAGCGCGAGATGCACGAGGCGGAGCTCCCAGAGACGCTCCCGATCCTCACGCTGCGCAACACGGTCCTCTACCCCGGCGTCGTGCTTCCGATCACGGTCGGCCGAGACGCCAGCCTGAAGCTGGTCAAGGACGCCTACGCAGGGGACCGCCTCGTCGGCGTGGTCGCGCAGAAGCAGGTCGAGGTAGAAAACCCCGGCCCGGACGACCTGTACCGCATCGGCGTGGCGGCCACCATTCTGAAGCTCATCAAGATGCCTGATGGCTCGGTCAGCATCGTGATCCAGGGCAAGCGGCGGATCGAAGTCGAGGAGTACGACCAGATCGAGCCTTACTTGACCGCCCGCGTCAACCCCGTCAACGAGGATGAGACGTCGGACGTGGACCCGGCGGAGCTCGACGCGCGGGTGCGGAGCATCAAGGAGTTGGCGGTCCAGATCGTCAACCTGTCGCCCAACCTCCCGTCGGAAGCCGCCTACGCGATCCAGAACATCGAGTCGCCCGGCTTCCTGGTTCACTTCATCGCGTCGAACCTCCAGATCGACGTCGAGAAGAAGCAGGAGCTGCTGGAGACGCGCCCGCTCCTCGACCGGAGCCAGCTTGTGCTGGACCACTTGGAGAACGAGGTCCGCGTGCTGGAGATCTCGGAGGAGATCCGCTCCAAGGTCAAGACCGACGTGGATCAGCAGCAGCGCGAGTTTTTCCTGCGCCAGCAGCTCAAGACCATCCAGGACGAGCTCGGCGAGACCGAAGGCTCCTCCCGCGACGCCGACGAGCTTCGCGAGCGGATGGTCGAAAAGAAAGACCTGCTGCCTGAGGCCGTCGTCGAGACGCTCAACAAGGAGCTGACCAAGCTGGCGCGTACCAACCCGGCCAGCCCGGAGTACGGGGTCGTCCGCAACTACGCCGAGACGATTCTCGACCTGCCGTGGGGGCACACGTCCGAAGACCAGCTCGATATCGCCCGTGCCGAGGAGGTTCTGGACGAAGACCACTACGGCCTCGACGACGTCAAGAAGCGCATTCTGGAATACCTGGCCGTACTCAAGCTCAAGGGCGACATGAAGGCGCCCATCCTGTGCTTCTACGGGCCACCGGGCGTCGGCAAGACCTCGCTCGGCAAGAGCATCGCACGCGCGCTAGGGCGTGAGTTCCATCGCATCTCGCTCGGCGGCGTCCGTGACGAGGCGGAGATCCGAGGCCACCGGCGGACCTACATCGGCGCGCTCCCCGGGCGCATCATCCAGGGCCTGAAGCGGGCTGGCACCAGCAACCCGGTGTTCATGCTCGACGAGGTGGACAAGCTGGGAACCGACTTCCGCGGCGACCCGGCGAGCGCGCTGCTCGAGGTCCTCGACCCGGAGCAGAACGACACGTTCAACGACCACTACCTGGAGCTCGACTACGACCTCTCGAAGGTGCTCTTCATCGCCACGGCCAACTACATCGAGGCGATCCCGGCGCCGCTGCGCGACCGCATGGAGGTGATCGAGATCAACGGCTACACGCCGTCGGAGAAGCTCGCGATCGCCCGCCGCTACCTGGTGCCTCGCCAGCTGGAGCGCAACGGCCTGACCGAGGACCAGTTCTCGATCACCGACGACGCGCTGCTGCTCCTCGTCGAGGGCTACACGCGTGAGAGCGGCGTCCGCCAGCTGGAGCGGACCGTCGGATCCGTGGTTCGCAGCGTCGCCAAGGACGTCGCGTTGGAGACAGCCGACCGCGGCGACGTCACGGCCGATGACATCAACGAGCGGATCGGCGTGCGGAAGTTCTTCAACGACGTCGCCGAGCGCACCGAGGTGCCGGGCGTGGCCACCGGGCTGGCGTGGACGCCCGTCGGCGGCGACATCCTCTTCGTCGAGGCCTCCGTGAGTCGCGGCACAGGTCGCATGACACTCACCGGCAAGCTCGGCGACGTGATGAAGGAGAGCGCCCACGCCGCGCAGTCGTGGGTCCGCGCCCACGCCGACGAGCTGGGCGTCCCGGCGGACGCCTTCCGCTACTGGGACCTCCACGTGCATGTGCCCGCTGGCGCCATTCCCAAGGACGGCCCCAGCGCTGGCGTGGCCATGACGGCGGCACTGGCGAGCATTTACACGCGTCGCCGCGTGCGCCACGACGTGGCCATGACGGGCGAGATTACGCTGCGCGGGCTGGTACTTCCTGTGGGCGGAATCAAGGAGAAGGTGCTCGCGGCCCGGCGCGCGGGGATTACCTGCGTGGTGCTTCCCGAGAAGAACCGCAAGGACGTCGCCGAGATCAAAGACGAGGCCGTCGAAGGGCTCGACGTGCACTACGTGCAACGGATCACCGAGGCGCTCGACATCCTGCTCGAACCGGAGCCGACGGAGGACGCCGTGGAGTTGTTCACCATCTCCGACCGCGAGAAGAGCCTGGCGAGTCCCGCTGGCGACGGTGCGCCGGTCGTGGTGGCCAACGGCGATGCCGAGGACGTTACGCCGGAGCCTGCCGTCACGTAGTCGCCTCTCTGTGACCGCTATCGCGCCGCGCGCTTACGTGCTGGAGGCATCCGCTGGCGACGGCGCGCCCGCGGGCGCGCCGTGGAGGTGCGTGTCGAGGGCGAACTCGTCGGGGATCAGGACCTCGCGCGCCTTCGACCCCTCGAACGGACCGACGATGCCGGCGTCCTCCAACTGATCCACGAGGCGCGCGGCGCGAGTGTAACCGACCGACAGCTTCCGCTGGAGCAGGGAAACCGATCCCTGCTGGCTGCGGACGATCACCTTGGCGGCGTCCTCGAACAGGTCGTCGCGGTCCTCGGAGCTGTCGCCAGCGGAGCCGGTGGGCGCATCGGTGCCCGTCTCCATCGGCGGGAGCAAGTACGGACCCGCCCCCTCCTGGGCGGCCACAAACCCGGCGACGGCGTCGACCTCCTCGGTGGAGACGAACGGGCCTTGGAGGCGTGTCAGGCGCGAGCCGTTCATGTAGAGCAGGTCGCCGTTGCCCACCAGTTGCTGCGCCCCTCCCCCGTCGATGATGGTCCGCGAGTCGATCTTGGACGACGTCTGGTAGGCCATCCGCGACGGGAAGTTGGCCTTGATGAGACCGGTGATGACGTCCACCGACGGCCGCTGGGTCGCGAGCACGAGGTGGATGCCCACCGCGCGCGCCATCTGCGCCAGCCGCGCGATCGGCGCCTCGACCTCTTTGGCGGAGGTCATCATGAGGTCCGCCAGTTCGTCCACGATGACGACGATGTAGGGCAGGCGCCGGTGCTTGCCGCCGAGGTCGTCGAGGGCGCCCGACGCATGCTTCTTGTTGTAGCCCGCGATACCTCGGACCCCGGCTTCGGCGAGCAACTCGTAGCGGAGCGTCATCTCCTGCTCGCAGCTCCTCAGCACCGCCGCGGCCTGGCTGAAGTCGGTGATGATGGGCTCGTCCGCGTCCTCGGGCATCGCCGAGAAATGGTTCAGGAGCTCCGCGTAGCCGTTCAGCTCGATCATCTTGGGATCGATCATCACGAACTTGAGGTCGGCCGGGTGCTTGGCGTAGAGGAGCCCCACGATGAGGGCGTTCACACCGACCGACTTGCCCGATCCTGTGGCGCCGGCCACCAGGAGGTGCGGCATCTTGGCGAGGTCCTCGATGAACACCTCGCCCTCGATCGTCTTCCCGAGTGGGACGGGCAGGGCCATCTTCGCACTCCGGGCCGCGTCGCGGAACTTGGCGGTCGCCAGCAGCTGGCGGAGGCGGACCATCTCGCGGGTCCGGTTCGGGATCTCGACGCCGATGGAGCTCTTGCCCGGAATCGGGGCGATGATGCGGATGCCAGGCGCCGCCAGCGCCATCGCGAGGTCGTCTTCGAGTGCCGTGATGCGGCTGATCTTGACGCCGGGCGCCGGCGTCAGCTCGTAGCGCGTGACCGTCGGTCCCACGACCGCTTCGATCGCGTCGATCTGGATGTTGTAGGTGTCGAGCTTGTCGAGCAGGATCTGCTTGTTGTCCTCGATCTCGTCAAGGTCCACCTCCTGGTCGCTCTCGGACTGCTCCAGCAGCTCGATCGAGGGCACCGAGTACGGCAACGAGGCCGCGTCGGGCGCCTCCGCTGGCGCCGCGTCGAGGTCCGCCGGCGCCTCCTCCTTGGGGCCTGTCACACTGAAGGCCGGCTCGCCCCGCTCGGCCGCGACGAGGTCGTCCAGGACCGGATCGGACTCGTCCGCCAGCGGGGCTACGGGCAGCGGCGGAGGGGCCGGTGGCCTCGGCGCCGGTACGGTCACGGCCGGAGCCGCCGGGGTCGGTTCCGCTGGCGGAGCCGGGGTCGGCTTGCGCGTCGTGGTGCGGGACCGCTCGGCGTCTCGCCGCTTTTTCTCTCGCTCGGCCAAGGCTTTGGTTCGTGCCTCCTCGCGCGCCAGCTTGCGCTCGGTTGCGCCTTCCCGGTACGACGCCCACGACGAGGTCACGCTCGACTTGAGACTCGTCACCGCTCCCTCGGCTCGGTCCAGGGATGTCTGGATGTCGCGGTCCCAGGTCAGGAGGACCGTCACGAGGACAGAGACGAGCAGCACGATGAACGAGCCGACCGGCTTGAGGAGGCTCGTCAGCCACCCCGACACGCCGAGCCCGAGGTCGCCGCTCCACGCCGAGAGGTCTGCCTCCAACTGCGCATCGAACCAGCCGAAGAAGCACGCCACAAACAGGGCACCCGCCAGCGAAAGCCCCGTCAGGATGGGCAGGAAGACGGGCGTCTTCTGGCGAAGCAGTACCCACCCCCAGCCGAACAGCGCCACGATCGGGAGCAGCACCGGGTAACCCACGAGGCTCGCCACGAGGCTCCGCGCCAGCGTGGCGCCCACGAAGCCGAGGAGGTTGTCGAACCGGTTGTCGCCGGGCTCGATGAAGTCCGACGCGGGCTGGGCCGCCAGCAGGTCGTTGTCGGCCGGCGCGTACGAGACGACGGCGAGCGTCGCGAGCGTGGCGACGGCGAGGAGCAGGACGCCCAGGACTTCCTGCTTACGCTGGCGGGAGAACCCGCTGGCGCTCTTCTTGGATTTGGAGCTCGACCGCTTCTTGCGGCTGGATCGGGAGGTGCTCACGGCTGTGGGGGGACGAACGGCCGGCACGAACGGCCCACAGCCAAAGCCGTGGAGCCGCAGTGAAGGTAAGGAATGCCGTCTCGATTCACGAATCGAGCCCGCTGGCGGTACCGTCGGTTCGTGTTCACGTCACGCTCCGTAGCGCCAGCGGGCGTACTGCGGGTCGCGGCCAGACTGTCTCCCTCTGGACGTCGCCAGCGGGCCTCAAGCGGCGACGAGCCGGTTGTCGCGGAAGACCGGCAACACGTCGATGGCGTCGATGCGGACGCACGCTGCTACGTCGTCCCCGGCACCCGCATCCACCAGCTGGCGCGTGCGGTCGGCCGAGACCAGGGCCCGCGCGAGGTCGTGTTTGGCGCCTCGGTACAGGCCGTGGGCGATCTGCGCGCCGTCGCCGCAGCCCATCGCCGACCCGGCGACACGCTCCACCAGCAGGCCTGCGCAGAGGACGTCTTCCAGAGCCACGCCGCCGCGGTAGCCCGCGCATACGATCGTGGCGCCTCCCGCATGCGCCTCTCGGCGCAGGTAGTCCGCAGCGGCGATGGCGTTCACGAACGTGCCGATCGCCGTCTCGCGCGTCTTGTTGGCGCGGGCGAAAGACGGCGTCCCATTGGAGCTGAGCATCACGACGGTTTTCCCGCGGACGGCCTCCGACGAGAAGCGGCGCGGGGACACGTCCGAGGCGTAGCCGGGCAGCGCGACGCCGTCCCGCTCACCCGCGAACATCGACACGTCGGCGTCGAATCGAGACACGAGGCGGCCAGCCTCTCCCTGGCTCTTGACGGGAATCACGGCCCGCGCCCCGTTGGCAAGGGCCGTCACGACCGATGTGCCGGCGCGAAACACGTCCACCACAAGGACCGCTCGGTCCGCCAGCCCCCCGTTGAGCCGGTCGGGGGTCAGGGCAACGTCGAGATCGAGCTCGGCGATGGCTATGTGGTCTTGTGGAACGGCGGCCTGGTGACGACCGCTGGCAAGGTGCGCGACCGGACGCCGATCCCCAGAGCGGTACCCGGTGCGGTGAGTGATGGATCGTTCGAGACGTACCCGAGGGCCACGCCACGCCCGAGCACGGGCGACTGGCTTCCGCTCGTCACGGTCCCCACGTCGATGCCGTCGGCGTCGACGATGGGGTAGCCTGCGCGCGGGATGCCACGCTCCGACACCACGAGGCCCACCAGCTTGCGGTCGATCCCGTCGGCCTTCTGGCGCGCGAGCGCGTCCCGCCCCACGAAGTCTCCAGCGTCGAGCTTGACGACCCACCCGAGGCCTGCCTGGAGCGGCGTCGTGGCATCGTCCAGCTCGTGGCCGTACAAGCAATACCCCGCTTCCAGGCGGAGCGTGTCGCGCGCGCCGAGGCCCGCTGGCGCGGCACCAGCGGCGAGCAGTGCGTCCCACGCGGCACCGGCGGCGTCCGGGCTGAGGTACAGCTCCAGGCCCGACTCGCCGGTGTACCCGGTGTGCGAGACGATGGCGCGCTCGGCTCCGAACACCCCGCTTCCATCCATCTGGCGGAAGCGGTAGTACGGGATGTCCGCCACGTCGAGACCCGTGGCACGCTGGAACACGGCGAAGGCGTCGGGGCCTTGGAGCGCCAGCAGGGCCCACGCGTCTGACTGGTCGTCGAGCCTGGCGTCGAGGCCGGCGCCAGCGGCGACCGCGGAGACATGGGCCCAGTCTTTCTCGATGTTGGCCGCGTTGACGACCAGCAGCAGGTCCTCCCCGCCGATCCGGTACACGAGGAGGTCGTCGACGGCGGTGCCGTCAGCGCGGCACAGGACGGCGTACATGGCCTGACCGTCGTCGATGCGCGACACGTCGTTGGTGACGAGCAATTGGGCCAAGGCCAGCGCGTCGGGCCCCGTCACCCTGAACTCTCCCATATGGCTGACATCGAAGAGCCCCGCCGACTGGCGGACGGCCCGGTGCTCCGCGACGATGCCCTCGTACTGGATCGGCATGTCGAAGCCACCGAA